>JBPEXB010000590.1:0-16605 GCA_052032125.1 Acidimicrobiia bacterium | reverse complement strand
CGGCGTCGAACGACGACACCCTCAGCTCTCCTCCACCGGATGGGGACGAACCACGTCGGCTTCGGGCTCGGCAACTGCATGAGCATGCGCAGCGGCGTTCTCCATCGGCATCGATCCTAAGCACGCCCTTCAGCCGGCTGCCCCTGCGTGTGACCGTCCCGTCATCGATAGGCTCACCAGATGTCTGGGTGGACGATGGATCAGCTGGAGCTCGGAGCGCCGCTCGCCGAGGTCGTCACCGGAGCGGTGGGCTACTCGATCGACGGGCTGGCACCCGGTGTCCATGTCGGGTTGCCCGGGCCCCGCCTCACCTTGATCCTGGCCCTCGACGAGCCTCTGGTGGTCGCCCGGGAGCGAGCGGGACCACCGGCTCGGCATTGGGCCCTGGTCGCCGGTCTGACCGATCTGCCGGCCTATGTGATGCACGGAGCGTCGCAGTCGGGAGTCCAACTCTCGCTCGAGCCCACGCAGGCGTCCCGGCTCCTCGGCCTACCGGTCGGCGCACTGGCAGGCTCGATCGTCGACCTCGAGGCCATGTGGCCGCAGACGAGCCGGCTGCTCGACCGTCTCCACGATGCTCGTGACATGCCGACCCGCGCCGGCGTGCTGCGTGACGAGCTCACGCCCATGCTGGTCGACGATGGTTCGTCGGCGTCAACGGACGTGATGGCGGCATGGCGAATGATCGAGGAGGAGGGAGGGACGGGGAGGATCAGCGATCTGGCCGATCGCCTCGGGACGAGCCGCCGTCACCTCACCGCCCGATTCCGGTCGGCGTACGGTGTGACGCCGAAGCAGGCGGCGAGAGTGTGTCGGTTCCATCGCGCCCAGCGAGAGGTCGCCGACGGGCACCACCTGGCATCCGTCGCAGCCCGCAACGGCTACGCCGATCAAGCGCACATGAGTCGCGAGTTCAGCCGGCTCGCCGGCAGTCCCCCGAGGCGGTGGATCGAGAACGACGTCATGGCTGCCTCACTCTGACGCGCCCTTTCGTTCAAGACGCACCTGCCCGCGTCGCCCTACCGTTGACCCAACGAGCGAAAGGAACTCCATGGCCGACCTCGCCCCCCACGTGATCCCCGTCATCCGCTATGTCGACGCGCCGGGTGCCATCGACTTTCTGACCACCGCCTTCGGCTTCGAGGTCAACGCCCGCCACGACGGGGAAGACGGCCGGGTGGACCACGCCCAGCTCACCTTCGGGTCGGGCATGATCATGCTCGGCTCCGCCTCCGGGGACCAGTGGGACACCGGCCGGGTCGGCGTCTACGTGATCACCGAAGATCCCGATGCGCTCCACGAACGCGCCGCCGCCGCCGGAGCCGAGATCACGATGGGCCTCACCGAGCAGGACTACGGATCACGAGAATTCAGCGCCCGCGACCCAGAAGGCAACACCTGGAGCTTTGGGACCTATCACCCCGAGATGTGAGCTTCGGGGAGATCCCGAACCGACACCAGCAGGGCCGACACGATCGTCACCTGAGCGGTGAGTGCCACGCACCCGGCCAGCACGAGACCGAACGCGGTCGGGATCGAGAGCACGACCGGGATCACCGCACCGAGGACCCAGGCGAGTTGAAACAGGGTCTCGGAGCGCGTGAACGTCCGGCCCCGCTCCGACGGCTCGACGCTGGCTTGTAGGAGCCCGTCGTAGCCGAACTTGGCGGTGCCCCAGGCGAGCCCGGCGAACAGCGCCAGGGCGGCCGCCGCCCACACGCCGAAGACTTGGGCGGTGATGAAGGCAGCGGCGGCTTCGAGAGCGAGGGCGGCGACCACCATCGGCTCTTCCCGCAGCCGGCGCTCGAGGAACGCCGCCAGGTAGGACGCGAGCGCGAAGCCGGCGCCGGCGGCGCCGAGCAGCACCCCGAAGCTGGCGACGCCCTCGCCGGCTTCACGAAAGGCGAAGGCCATCAGCAGGAGCAGGTAGCCGTTGAGCAGCCGGACGATGGCGGTGGCGATCCGTGAATACCGGACCGCTCGCCGCGTGGCCGGGACCCGCCTGGACGGGGGAGCCACCGCCGCCTCCTGGCTCAGCTGGCGGCTCCCGAGGTCGAACTTCAGCGCCATCGCTCCCAGCGCCGACCAGGCGAACATCACAGCAGCCATCAGCAGTGCCAGCCACGTACCGACGTAGCCGGACGCCAGCGCTCCGATGGGGACGACCACCGCCCCTGCTCCGATGCCCAGCCGGGCGAGCCGGGCGTTGGCGGCGACGAGGGCGAACGGTTGGGGGAGCGCCATCGGAAGCACGGCGCTGCGACTGATCCCGTACACACGGGACAGCACCAGCATGAAGAAGGCCATGAAGATCAGGGTGAGGTCACTGCTCGCCCGCATCATCACCAGCGCCACGGCCACCCGCAGCGCCGAACTGGTGAGCAAGCCGATGCGATACGTGCCGGGATAGCGGGCGAAGATCGAGCCGAGGACCGGCCCGATCACGGCGAACGGAGCGAGGGTGACCAGGAGGTACAGGATCACGTTCGACCTCGCTTCGGCGGTCGGGACCGAGAAGAACAACGTGTCGGCGAGGGCGATGGCGACCAGTGTGTCGCCCGCCACGTTGGCCGCATACGAGATGGCCAGGCGCCGGAACGCCCAGCCATGGACCGAGAACGCCTGATCGAGGCGTCGACCCACGGCGCTGGTCGCCCGGCGAACCCGGTTCGGTCGGGCAGCAGGCGTGGGTACCGTCATGAGTGCAACGTAGCGCCCCGGGTGCACCATGTTTGCGATCCTGGGCCACGGGTAGAGATGGGGCAGGAGGCCCCGACCGTGCCATGCAGCGCGCTCCGGCGCCGGCGACCTGAGGAGGACCGATGACCCAGCCCCAACTGCGACCCATCGAGCGGGTGGTCCAACGCCTGGGCGACGAGGGCGTCGAACTCACCGAGATCGCCACCCGGTTGCGCAAGTCGCCCCGCGCCGTCCGTCAGATCCAGTGGCTGGTCACCCAACGGCTCGAGGGCAAGGTGCCGGCCGCCACCGCGCGCTCCGGAGGGCTCACTCCTTTGGAGCGCTGCGTCGAGCGCCACCTGGCCGCCGGCGAGACCCACGGACGGGTCGGCAGCCGCATCGGCCGTAGCGGGAACCACGTCCGGCAGATCGAGCGATTCGCAACGTTCAAGCGCACCGGCGAGCTGGCACCCCGGGTCGCCCCGATCACCCAGGAAGGGATCTGAGATGAAGGAAACGCAGCTCATGGTCTGGATCGACCAAGACCTCTGCACCGGAGACGGCATCTGCGAGGAGATCGCCCCTGACGTCTTCGAGGCTCGCGACGATGGCCTGTGGGTCGTCAAAGAGATCGACAAGCACTTCGACCGGACCATCGTGTTCGACGGCAAGGACGGCGAGGGCCACGGCCCGGAAGGTGCCCGTGGGCTCGCTCGGGTGCCCGACAGCCTCATCGAAGACACCATCGAGGCGGCCGAGGAGTGCCCCGGCGAGTGCATCATGATTGAGCCGTTCGACGCCGCTCAGGTGGCGTGATGACCGATGTCCGTCCGGCGGAGCGGCACCGGTTCCGGCGTCTGGTCGGCACCAGCCGGTGTGCCGTGTGCCAGAAGCGACGCTGGGCGAGAGCGCACCGCAAGCACCGGGTGGTGAGGCGCACGCCTCCGTCGCTCCGATGAAGCGCTTCTTCCAGGTCATCGCCGCTGCCGCACTCGGGGCGGCCATCGGGCGGTGGGTCCGCCGCCGCGCCCACGGAGGGGTGGGGGAATCCGATCGCTCCGCCCAGTCCGATCCTCGTGGCGAACCGGTGGTCGAGGTGTGGGGGGACGACTCGTTTCCGGCCAGCGATCCACCGCAGAGCTGGTGACGCTCAGTTGCTGAAGTCGTAGAGGACTCCGACGAAACGCTCGGGGACGAGCGTGGCGGTCAGGAAGACGTCCGGATCCGGGGGAGCGTCATCCGCGAACCCGATGGGACCTTCAGCCATCACGTAGCGCTCGATCTGGATGCCGGGCTCATACCGCTCGTGATGCACCAGCACCGTGGCCCTCCCGGCGACGACAAACGCCTTGGCGTGACGGCGGCTGCGCTTCGTGGAGAACCGGAACGCTCCCTGCACGAATCGGAAGGACATCGGGACCGACAGCGGGCCCCGGCCCTCGACCGGCACCGATAGCACCGCCGTACCTCCGTGGTCGCCTCCCTGCAAGAAGGCGACCGCCTCGTCATGGGACATCCTGGCCATGCGGTGCTGCCTGAAGGAGATCTGCCGGTCAGCCGGACAGAATCGATTCGAGCTGGTCGAGCATCGCCTCGACACCTCGGGCGTGCGCCCTGGCCGACTCGCCGTCGTCGGGCAGCCCGCCGTGGATCATGGTGACCCGGGTGCCGTGTGGGTGCTCGTTGAACATCACCTGGACGAGCTCGTCCGGCACCTCGTCGCCCGACTCGTTGTAGCCCACAGGCGCATCCCAGTGCAGCGTGTAGATCAGCCGCGCCCTGTCGATGACCTCGAGATACGTGCCCCGAACCCCCCACCGATCCGAGGGCCAGTCGTGATCGCCATCGGGAGCATCGGTGTAGCAGCGGTAGTGGCCGCCGGTGCGGACGTCTGCCTCGGTCGTGACGTTGCGCGCATGATCAGCCCACAACCACCGGCCCAGATGCTCGGGATCGACGAAGGCCTCCCAGACGCGGTCGACCGGTATTCCGAGATCACGGATCACCCTCAGGGATGTCCGGTCGGGGAAGTCCACCGCCATCCGGCGATCCTACGCAACCGGGCGACACCTGGCTCGTTTGAGCTCTGGCCGGGGGTAGGTTGAGCTGATGGACAGCAACCAGGCGCCTCCGCTCGAGCCGTACAACCTGTTCACGACCGATCCGATCCTCGGTGAGGCGGTGGCCCGCGAGGCCGGGAAGCGGGACTTCGATCTCCTCGAGGCCTTCGGCGAGCGAGCGGGCTCGGAGGAGGTCTTCGCATGGGGCCATGAGGCCAATCGGCACCCGCCCGAGCTGGTGACCCACGACCGCTTCGGTGAGCGCATCGACGAGGTGCGCTATCACCCCTCCTATCACGCCCTGATGGAGCTCTCGGTCGGGGCCGGGCTCCACTCGTTGCGGCACGAGCAGCCACCGGGGGAAGGTGCCCTCATCACGCGCAACGCCCTCACCTACCTCATCGCCCAGGTCGAGGCCGGCCATGGCTGTCCGATCTCGATGACGTCGGCTTCTCTGCCGTCGCTTCGCCACCAGCCGGACGTGGCTGAGGTGTGGGAGCCACGCATCGTCAGCCGCCGGTACGACCCCCACCTCGTCGCCCCCTCCGAGAAGGCCGGCTGTCTGATCGGCATGGGCATGACGGAACGGCAGGGCGGCTCGGACGTGCGGGCCAACACGTCCTCGGCGCGCCCGGTGGACGGCCCCGGCCCCGGGCGGGAGTATCGCCTCACCGGGCACAAGTGGTTCACGTCGGCCCCGATGTGCGACGCCTTTCTGATGCTCGCCCAGGCGCGCGGGGGGCTCTCGTGCTTCCTCGTGCCGCGCATCCTCGACGACGGGCGACGGAACCCACTGCGGTTCAACCGGCTGAAGGACAAGCTGGGCAACCGGTCCAATGCCTCGGCCGAGGTGGAGTTCGACGAGGTCTCCGGCTGGCTGCTCGGCGAGGAGGGGAGGGGCGTGCCGACGATCATCGACATGGTCAACGCCACGCGGCTCGACTGCGTGATCTGGTCGGCGGGCCTCATGCGCCAGGCCGTCGCACAGGCCGCCTGGCACGTGGCACACCGGTCGGCGTTCGGGTCTCGTCTCATCGACAAGCCGCTCATGCAGAACGTGGTGGCCGACCTGGAGCTCGAGGTGGAGGCCGCCACCCTGATCACGATGCGGCTCTCCGGCGCCCACGAGCGGGCTCCGCTCGACCCCGACGAGGCTGCTTTCGCTCGGGTGGCCACCCCGATCGCCAAGTACTGGGTGACCAAGCGCTGCACCCCGGTCGTGCGCGAGGCACTCGAGTGCGTGGGCGGCAACGGCTACGTCGAGGAGTCGATCTTGCCCCGTATCTACCGCGAAGCGCCACTCAACAGCATCTGGGAAGGCGCCGGCAACGTGATCGCTCTCGATCTCCTTCGCGCCGTCGCCCGGGCTCCCGAGGCGCTGGATCGCTTCTTCGGGGAGCTCTCGCAGGTCAGAGGCTCGTCCATCACCCTGGATCGGGAGCTGGACCAGCTGGCGACGGCTGCCGGCGCCGGAGAAGATGTCGAAGGCCAGGCCCGGCGGTTCGCCGAGCGCCTGGCGGTGGCGTGGGCGGCGGCCCTGCTGATCGAGACCGGAGACACCGAGGTCGCCGAGGCCTACGTGCGGAGCCGTATCGGAGGCGAGTGGGGGTCTGAGCTGGGCACTCTGCCATCGAGCGCCCCTCGCGATCGCCTCGGGCGACGGGCCATCCCGGCCGCCTGAGCAGCCGGTGGACGAGCGGCTCCCCGAGCTCCCCGTTGATCCCTCGGGGATCGTGGAGTGGGTGGGCGAGCACTTGGAGGGTCTCTTCGACGGCCCGCTCGAGGCGTCATCCGCCTTTCGCGGCGGCCAGACGCAAGCCGATCGGGCGCTCGAAGCCTTCGACGTCACCGGGTATGCGAGCCGGCGCAACGAGGTGTGGCCGTCGGAACGGCGGGGAGCCTCACGACTCTCGCCGTACATCCGTCACGGTCTCCTGTCGCTGCCGCGGGTCTGGAGCCACGTGGGCGGAGGGCCACGGCGTGATGTCGACAAGTTCCGCTCCGAGCTGCGATGGCAGGAGTACGCGCGCCACTGGTATGCGACCCATGGCGCCACCACCCGGCGGGGTGTGCGCTACCGGCAGACACCCCGCGACCACGAGACACCCTGGCCCGACGACATGCTGTGCGTGCGGACCAATCTCGACGAGCTCCACGACGACGGCTGGGTGGTCAATCAGGCGCGCATGTGGCTGGCCTCCCAGTGGGCGGTGCGGAACGACGCCGCCTGGCAAGACGGTGAGGAGTGGTTCTTTCGTCATCTCCTCGATGGCTCACGAGCCGCCAACCGTTTGGGGTGGCAGTGGACGGCAGGCCTCTCCAAGCAGAAGGTGTACGGGTTCTCCCGGAGGCAGGTGCTGAACCGGGCTCCCGGTCTGTGCGATCGCTGTGAGCTCCAGGCCGCCTGTCCGATCACCTCATGGCCCGACTCGCCCGATCGCCGCCCGGCCCCGGCGCGCAGCGGGCCGGACGATCCGACGACGGTGGCGGGGCCAGCGACGGTCGAGCGCCAGGAACGACCCGGGCATGTGTGGCTGACCGCAGAGTCGCTCGGCGACGAGGACCCTGCCGCGGCTGCCAACCCCTCCCTGCCCGCTCTCTTCGTCTTCGACGAGCCGCTCCTGCGGTCGCTGCGACTGTCGGCCAAGCGCCTGGTGTTCCTGGCGGAGTGCCTCGCCGATCTCGCTGAGCGACGGGAAATCGAGGTGTGGCGGGGACGACCGGCGACGATCGTCGCCGACCATGCGGTCGCCGTGACGTTCGCACCGGTGCCGGGATTCCGTCGCATCAGCGCCGTCACACCGCTGGCGGAAGTGCACCCATGGCCGTGGCTCGAGCGTCCGGATGGCCGGTCGGTGCAGTCGTTCTCCAGCTGGTCGCGAGGCGGGTGAACGCTCAGGAAGGTCGCCCGCGCCGGCGGGGAATGCCCGGTACGAGCTCGTCGACCGATCGCGTCTCGGGCTCTCCGTCATCGTCGAGTGGGACTGCCGTCACCGGGAGGTCGGGTCCGCCGAGTTCGACAGCCACCTGCAGGCACGGGCCGCACGGGAATGTCCTGGTCCCGGCCGTGTCGGGAGCGACGAGCACCAGGTGGGTCGGCAGGGCCGGACCGGCAGCGACGCTGCTGAAGAGGGCGACTCGCTCGGCACACATGGCGGCCCCGAACACGAGGTTCTCGACCAGCGCTCCGACATGGATGGCGCCGTCGTCGGTCAACACGGCGGCGCCGGTCCGGAACCCCGAATAGGGGATGTAGGCGTGCTCGGCGGCGCGGCGGGCGGCGGCGATGAGGGCGTCGGTCTGGTCGGCCATGGTCGGGGGCCTACCCGCAGCGTCGTCGCCTGAAACGGTCACGAGCCCTGGATCGCCGCACCGGTCAGGTCCTCCACCCAGGCGACGTAGGCGTCGGTGTCGATCTTCCGCTCGAGGCCCGATCTCGTCATGGGCCTGGTCTTACCCGTCACCGGGCGTTCGGCGAACGCCTGGTCGTGGAGCCCGAACAACCAGCCGACGTTGGCGTACGAGTTGGGATCACGTCCGTCCAGGAAGTACGTGTTGTTGAAGTCCAGCGCCACCCGATAGGCGTACTCGGGGGTGTTGGTCCACTCCATGATCTTCTTGCCCCAGTACATGCGCATGCGGTTGTGGAGGTAGCCGGTCTCCTTCATCTCCAGCATGGCGGCATTCCAGCAGCGATCGGAGGTCTGGGCGGCTTCCATCTCGGCTTTGGTGTACTCCTCCTCCCGCTCGTCGTCGCGATGCTCGTCCAACGTCGTCCGCGCCCAGTCGGGGAGCGCCGAGAACGAGTCGTAGTCGGGCTCGTACCAGACGAAGTTGTGGGCAAGCTCTCGTCGGACGACCAGCTCTTCGAGGTACCCGGCCTTTGCCTCACTGTTGGCGCTCGACCCACGGACCGCCCTGGCGACCCGAGCGGGCGAGATGTGCCCGTAGTGGAGGTACATGGACAGGTGCGAGCTGGCGTCACCCGAGACATCGACGCCGGACTGCTCGTACCGGCCGATGCCCTCGTCGAGAAACCGGTCCAGTGTCGCCTGGGCCTGGTGCTCCCCGCCCTCGAAGCGAGGATCCCGCTCGCCGTCGATGCCGGCCGCCTCCATGAGCGCGTCGATGCTGGAGGCGTCGAGTGAATCGAGATCAGGAGCAGAACGGTCGTCGAGAGCGGTGGTCGACAGCTCGACCAGGAAGTCGTCGAGGTGTTCGTGGATCTTGGGGCGAATGGTCCTCGCCGCCCACTCCCGCTTGTCCGACGTCACCTCGACCGGCACGACGACATTGGACTCCACCTCGACCACGGGGATGCTCAGCGACCGGGCGAGGTCACGGCGCCATGCCTGCGGCTCGCGAAGGTAGTTGCGGTCCGTCACGATGGAGGAGGCGTTCTTCGCCAGCTCCCGCGCAACGGCTCCCGGTTGGCCGCGGCGCACGACGAACGGAATGCCCCGTCGATCGAGACCGCCCGCCACGGCGACGAGTCCGTCGATCAGGAAACGCATCGACCGAGGGGTCGCATCGGCATAGTCCGGATCGAGACCGAACACGACCACCATGGGGGCGGAGAGGTCGTTGGCCGTACGCACGGCATGTTCGAGGGCATGGTTCTCTCTCGTCCGCACCGAAGCCTGCATCCAGTACACGACCGGACCGTGGTCCGCCGGGGTCTCGTCGTTGAGCTCGTGCACGCGGCGCGGATCGATCGTCGTGGTGGCCATGCCCCTCCCTGGTGCGAGTGAGACAGCGTAGAGGCCTCAGCTCGCCACCTCCTCGCCGCGTTGGGCGATCACCGGAGAAGATGTTTGAGAGTCGTCAGCAGTGGGTAGGGGGTGAGTGAACGCAACAGAGAGGAGTACCTCATGGATACTCAGCATCAGAACGTTCACGACACCGACTACGACTGGAACGATCGTCTTCAGGACGATGGTGCCTGGAACCGCCTCAAGGGCAAGGTCCGCGAGCGCTGGGGTGAGATCACCGACCAGGAGCTCGAAGAGGCCCGTGGCAACTGGGAGCAGTTCAAGGGCTTCATCCAGCAGAAGACCGGCGAGGCCGCTGACACGGTCGAACGCAAGCTCAACGAGATGAAGAGCTGACGGTCACGCACCGACAGATTCAGGGAGGGCGGCCTTCGGGCCGCCCTTCTTCGTGCGTGGTTTGCCTTGGCGGACCGTGGGGTACATCCGGGACAGCCGAGACGAAGGAGATCGATCGATGGCTTCCATCACCCAGTCCGTCGACGTGGACGTCGACGTCCGCACCGCCTACAACCAGTGGACACAGTTCGAACTGTTCCCCGAGTTCATGGAGGGTGTCGAGTACGTGCGCCAGCTCGACGACGTCACCAATCGCTGGCGGGTCGAGATCGGCGGCGCGCACCGAGAGTTCACCACGGTCATCACCCAACAGCAGCCTGACATGCGGATCGCCTGGAAGACGGTCGACGGGCCCTCCCACGAAGGGGTCGTGACGATCCATCGCCTCGAGGACGACAAGTGCCGGGTGACGCTGCAGATGGAGTACGACCCGGAAGGCTTCGTCGAGGTGGTCGGCAACGCCTTCGGGATCGTCGAGGCGCGCGTTCGTGGCGATCTCGAGCGCTTCAAGGAGTTCATCGAGCGCCTGGGCGTCGAGACCGGCGGCTGGCGCGGAACCATCCGTCAGACGTCCACCTCCTGATTTCGCCGACGGTGACCCGTCTCATCGGAGCCCTGGCGACCTTCGCCCTGCTGCTCGCCGCCTGCGGCGGAGCGGCGACGGTGCGGGTCGTCGAGGGCACCGTGGACGCGGTCAACGTCTCCGGCGAAGGAATCGGCATCGATGGCGAGGGGTACCTGATCGGCAGCGGCCAGATCTGGCGCGACATCGATGGAACATGGCGCGAGGGCGGCATCCCCGAGTGCACCCCTCCGCTGTCGAGCGGCGCACGAGTCGAGCTCGGGCTGGTCGACGTGCCGGCGGACCACGACGCGATCGGCCAACCGAACCACGTCGTCTGGCTCAAGTGCCTGTCCATGCCGACGGAGGTCGATGCGGAAGGCGACCGGGGTTTGGACCCCTACGCCCACTACTGTGCTCGAGTCCCCGACCACCCGGTGTGCGGCTGAAGCCTCGATGAACCCACCCGATCCGCATTACGCGGACCCGCGCCTGGCGGCGATCTACGACGACGTCGACGGCGACCGGAGCGATCTCGACCTGTACGAGGTGCTGATCGGCGATGCTCGGCGGGTCTTGGACGTGGGCTGTGGGACCGGATCACTGGCCTGCCGTCTCGCCGAGCGAGGTCTCGAGGTGGTCGCCGTCGATCCGGCGGAAGCATCGCTCGAGGTGGCTCGCTCCAAGTGTGGCGGTGCCGTCCGGTGGATCCACGGTGACGCCACGACACTGCCGGATCTCGCGGTCGACGCAGCGACGATGACCGGCAACGTGGCGCAGATCTTCCTCGAGGACGCGGACTGGCTTCAAGCCCTGGGCGGAATCCGCGACGCGCTCCGGCGAAGCGGCCGCGTGATCTTCGAAACCCGAGACCCGGCGGCTCGAGCCTGGGAGCGATGGACACCGGAGCGAACCCGTCAGGTCGTCCACACCGTGGTCGGCCCCGTGGAGTACTTCATCGAGGTGACGGACGCCGCTCAGCCGTTCGTCCGGTTCACGGCCACTTATCGCTTCGAGCGCACGGGCGAGACGTTGACGTCCACCTCGACCCTCCGATTTCGACCTCGTGGAGAGATCGAGGAATCACTCGTGCGAGCCGGATTCTCGGTGATCGACGTGGTCGACGCTTCTGACCGGCCTGGGCTCGAGTTCGTGTTCGTCGCCGAGAGGATGTGACCGGTCACGAAGCGACCGGAGGCCTGCCGGCTCGTCTGAGCGCCACTGCTGCGGCGACGGCCATGACCGCCGCCAGTGTGTTGAACCCGACGTCGCGCCAGTCGTAGACGCGCTCTGGCATCACCGCCTGGACAGCCTCGTCGAGCCAGCCCAGCAACACGGTGCTGACGATCGCGACCAGCGCCGGCAGCCTCGGGCTGGAGCCGTGCCGGCGACGCTCGAGCAATGCCTCATACACCAACACCGCCAGGATGCCGTACTCGATGAGATGTGTGCGCTCCTCGGGGATGCCCATCCTGATGAAGGTCATGGCGTAGGCGGCGGCGACCACGAGCGCCACGCCGATCTGCCCGGCCCGGGGTCGGCGCCGCACCGCCAGGACCACCACGCCGGCGATCGCCGCCAGGAATGCGACAGCGAACGCAGCGTCGAGCAGCGCCCGATCCCTGAGTGTCGCCGACAACGAACGGGCGAAGGACAGAGAGATCAGGATGCCGGCTGCGACCAACGCGGCCCAGATCCACAGGCGGCGCTCTCGCTGCGAGACGAACAGTGGTGACACGAGCCTCCCTCGATGTCGCGATGATGGCGAGGGGCCGGCCGGGCTGCCATCGGGGATGGCCCTGATTCAGGTCGTGATGACCAGCTTTCCGAGGGCTTGCCCTTCCCCCAGGCGCCGCATGGCGGCCGCGACGTCCTCCAGCGGATAGGTGCGGTCGATCATCGTGGCGATCTCACCCGCCTCCACCATGCCACCCAGGGTCGCCAGGTCGTCGCGGTTTGGCTTGGCCATCATGACCCGCATGGTCACGTCGGTCAGCTTGGTGATGGCGGTGCCGAGGGTGACCACCTGCAGGAGCCTGGGCATGGTTCCGCCGATCATCAGATAGCTGCCACCCGGGCGCAGCACCCTCCGGAAGGGCAGGATCGACCGCCGGCCCGCAAAGTCGAGGATGCGGTCATACCGGCGGTCCAGCTTGGAGAAGTCCTCGGTCCGGTGGTCGAGGGCGACCTCCGCACCCGCTGTGCGCATGGTCTCGAGCTTCTGTGCCGTGTCGACCCCGGTGACGTCGGCGCCCATCTGGACGGCCAGCTGCACGGCGAAGGTGCCACCCCCGCCTCCTGCGCCATTGACGAGCACCCGCTGGCCGGGCTGGATGCCGCCTCGCTCGGTGAGCGCTTGATAGGCCAAACCGGCGGCCTGGGGGATGGCGGCGGCCTGCTCGAAGGACAAGCCTGGCGGCTTCGTGACCAACGGAGCGGTCTGGCGTACCCGCACGTAGTCGGCGAAGGTCGCGGGCGCGTGCCAGAGCAAATCCCCGAAGACCTCATCGCCGGGTGAGAAGTCGGTGACGGCGGGTCCGACCTCCTCGACCACCCCCGCGACGTCCGACCCGAGCCGGCCGCTCTTCGGTCGCCGCAGACCGTTGCCCGCCAATCGCACGTACACGGGTCGGGCGGTGAGGGACTCCCAATCGGAGTGGTTGACACCCGCCGCCACCACCTTGATCACGAGGCGATCCTCGTCGGCCACCGGGCGCGGGTGCTCCTCGAGTCGGAGCACCTCAGGACCCCCGTAGCGGTCGTACGTGATGACTCGCATGGTGCGAACCTACAGACGAGGACGGCGCCATTGCCCACAGGCCCCGTGTGCCGCCGAGGACGCCGCGCGAGGTGTGGATCGGCGGTCGAGCGGGTACGTTGCCCGCATGCGACGCATTCTCGACCTGCTGAGCCGCGCCGCGGTGCTGTTCGCCGCCGCCAAGGCCCTGGCTTCCGGTCGCCGGCGCAAGGACGCTCCGACCGAGCAAGGAATGGCCTTCAACGGCGCCCGTCCGCCGACCGGTCGCGGGCGCAGTGCCGAAGTGCCGAGCGAGATCCCGGCCCGGGGCTGGAAGGACGTCGCCATGCGCGTCTACGCGGAGATGAAGGACGACAACCTCACCACGATCGCCGCCGCCATGACCTACTACGGGGTGCTGGCCCTGTTCCCGGCCCTGATCGCCGTCATCGCCCTGTACGGCCTCCTGGCCGACCCGGCCGACGTGCAGGCGCAGATCGAAGACCTCGCCGATCTCTTGCCCGCCTCGGCGTCCGAGATCGTCACCACGCAGGTCTCCGATCTCGCCGCAGGTTCGGGAGCGGCACTGGGACTCGGGTTCGTCGTGTCGATGGTTGCCGCCCTGTGGTCGGTGTCGTCGGGAGTGGCGGCGCTCACCAAGGCGATCAACCTGGCCTACGACGAGACCGAGACCCGCAGCTTCGTGAAGCTTCGGATCCTGGCGTTGGGCCTCACCCTCGGACTCGTGCTGTTCGTCATCGTCGCGGTGTTCGTGATCACCGCGCTCCCGGCCGTCCTCGATGCGCTCGGTGTGTCGGCCGGCATGATCAGCATGACCACCTGGTTGCGCTGGCCGCTGCTCGGCCTCGCCCTGCTGGTGGCGCTGGCGGCGTTCTACCGATGGGCCCCCAACCGAGATCCGGCCCGGTGGCGGTGGGTGACCTGGGGTGCGCTGTTCGCCACGATCGTGTGGCTGGCGGCCTCGGCGCTCCTCAACGTCTATGTCAGCCGGTTCGGCAGCTACAACGAGACCTACGGCACGCTCGGTGGCGTCATCGTGCTGCTCCTCTGGATGTTCGTGTCGGCTCTGATCGTGCTGCTCGGCGCCGAGTTGGACTCGGAGCTCGAGGCCCAGACCCGCCACGACACGACCACCGGCCTCCCGCAGCCGATGGGGTCTCGCAACGCTGTGAAGGCGGACGAGCTCGGTCGGACCGCAGCAGAGGTCGATGCCTGAGGTTTTCGTCCGCGCTCGGCGGGTAGATGCGTCGCATCGACATCGAGGAGACGCCATGCAGAAGACGCTCTGGAACGTGCTGACCACCTCCGTTGCGGTCGGCGCCGCCTGGGCCGCCCGCCAGGCCGCCACTGCGCTCTGGTCTCGCCTGTCCGATGCGGAAGCCCCGGTCAACCCGGCCGATCGCTCCGTGTCCTGGCCGGAGGCCGCCGGCTGGGCGGTGCTGGCCGGGAGCGCTGCTGGTCTCGCCCGGGTGCTGGGACGACGCGGGGCGGCCGCTGCCTGGGAGACCGCGACGGGGGCGACGCCGCCTGGCATCGAGCCCGCACGCGCCTGACACCCGACCCCCGACCCGGCTCCGTACTCTTCAGGATTCGGAGGAGTGCGTCACATGGGCTCGGAGCCGCCGGTCCGACAATCGATCGAGGTGGGCGACGGCGTGGTGCTGTCGGTTCTGCCGCGCGCCGGCGACGGCAAGCTGGCGATGCTGTTCGTCCACGGTCTGGCTTCGAACGCCCGCCTCTGGGACGGCGTCGCCGAGCGGCTGTCGACCGAAGGACATCCCTCCCTCGCGGTCGATCAGCGCGGCCATGGTGAATCGCATGCCGTCCAGTGGGGCTTCGACTTCGCCACCCTGGCCGGCGACCTGCGTCGCGTCGCTGAGCAGTGCCGGCTGTCACCGGTCGTGGCGGTGGGCCAGTCGTGGGGCGGCAATGTGGTGTTGGAGTTGGCCGCCCGCCATCCAGAGCTCGTGGCGGGTGTCGTCCTCGTCGATGGCGGCTTTCTCCGTCTCCGCGACGAGTTCCCCTCCTGGGAGGACGCCAGGACCGCCCTGACACCGCCCTCCTTCGACGGAGCCACGCTCGACGGGCTGGGGCAGATGATGCGCCAGCGCATGCCGGACTGGCCGCCCAGGGCGATCGAAGCGCAGCTGGCCAACTTCACCGAGCGCGACGATGGGTCGGCGACGGCCCGCCTTCGACTCTCGAGCCACCTCGAGATCCTCGAACATCTCTGGGAGCACGACCCCGATGACATCGGTGCCGCCCTCGATGTACCGATCCTCACCGTGGCCGTCGACGGCCGCCCCGGCAAGCGCGCCCGGGTCGAGTCCTTCGCTGAGTCCTCAGGCTCGACCGTGCAGTGGCTCGAGGGACACCACGACGTCCACGCCCAACGACCGGAGAAAGTTGCCGAGTTGCTGATCGACTTCGCGGACAGGCTCGACTCGTGACGGGGCGCATCGTGATCATGGGCTCTGGCGAGCTCGCACCTGGTCTGGTCGCCACCCATCGCGCCGGGCTGGAAGCAGCTGGCGCGGACCGGGTCGTGATGCTCGACACACCCTTCGGCTTCCAAGAGAACGCCGAACAGCTCACCGACAGGATCGGCGACTTCTTCCGCACCAGCCTGGGCGTGCCCATGGAGGTCGCCTCCCTCCGGGAGCGGGACCCGTCAGCCGTCGAGCAGGAGCGCTTCCTCGACGCCATCCGTTCTGCCCGCTACGTCTTCGCCGGTCCCGGGTCGCCGAGCTACGCCCTGGACATCTGGCGCTCGGTGGGGGCAGGGCCGGCGCTGGACGAGATGGTGCGAGCCGGTGGGACGCTGTGTTTCGCATCGGGCGCCGCCCTCACCTTGGGGCGCACGACGATCCCCGTCTACGAGATCTACAAGGTGGGCGAAGCGCCGGTGTGGCTCGAGGGGCTCGACGTCATGACCGCCTTGGGATTCCCGTGTTCGGTGGTGCCCCATTGGGACAACGCCGAGGGCGGAAATCACGACACGAGTCGCTGCTACATCGGCGAACGGAGGTTCCGGACGCTGGCCGACCAACTCGAGGTGGGGGTCCTGGGGGTCGACGAGCACACCGCCGTCACCATCGACTTCGGCCTGGATCGCCTGACGGTGTCCGGTCGGGCCGGCGTGACCCTTCTCGGCGAAGACGCGCAGGTGCTCGGCGACGGCGAGGAGCGCTCGCTGGATGAGGCTCGACATCATCTCGGCTCGGGAGCGCGGGTCGGCGGCGAGACCGCATCACCACCGTCACCGGCGGATACGTCCTTCGACGACGCAGTGCGGCGTCGCGACGCCGACGGGGTACTGGCGGCTCTGCTGGACGCGGAAGGCACTGCCGAGCCGGCCAGAGACCGGCTTCGCTCGCTGCTGGTGAGGATCGTCGATCTGGCCCGCCCCGGTTTGGCGGGACGGCGAGAGGCCATCGG
>JBPEXB010000059.1:0-5717 GCA_052032125.1 Acidimicrobiia bacterium | reverse complement strand
ACGAACATCTCGCCGTCGGCGACGGTGCCGATCGGGTCGTGCTCGGCCGAGTAGAAGAACTTCAGGTCGCTGGCATCGAAGTGCTGCATGCCATCAGACCTCGGTCTTCAGCGCCGCGCAGTTCTCCTTGATGAGTCGCAGTTGCTCGGTCAGCCCGTACGGTGCGTCGTCCTTGCGCACGTTGGCGTCGTGCCGGTCCCGGGTGGCCAGGTAGATGTCGGCCACCTCGGGGGTGCAGAACGGGATCTTCTCGCCGTCGATGTGCTCCAGCCACACGAACCGCGGGATGTTCTTTCCGCAGTAGTCGCAGTTGTAGACGTCGAACGAGAGGTACATCGGCTCCCGCTCGATCCACTCGCCCTTCACGACGCCCTCCCCGGCGCACCCGCCACCTTCCAGCCGCCGTTGTGCCGGACCACTTCCAGCCCGTACTCGCTGAGCGCTGCCTCGGGCGTCACGAACCCCTCGGCCACGTCGGCCAGCACCCTCTCCTCCTCGCGCTCGAGGGGGTCGCCCCACCCGCCGCCACCGGGGGCGACGATCTTCACCTGATCGCCGCGGTGCAGGAGGATGTTGGAGAACTTGGACGGCGACATGGTGCCGAACGCCTCCGAGAAGGTCTTGAAGTCGTCGTCCTTGGTTCGTTTCACGAAGATGCCGCTGTTCATGCCGGGCTTGCCGCCGTGGATCCCGAAGGGGTCCACCAGCATCCGGTTGAAGATGGCGCTCACGGTGATCTCGTCCACCTCGATCGTGAGGATCCGCTCGATGCCGAGGCCGCCCCGGTTCTTGCCGGGCCCGCCGGAGTCCTCCAGTAGCCGGTAGGACTCGACGCGGATCGGGTAGCGGCTCTCGAACACCTCCACAGGGGTGTTCCGGCAGTTGCCGTTGATCACGATGATCTGGCTGTTCCCGTCCTTGGCCGGCCGGCCGCCCCAGCCGATCCCCTCGAAGTGGAAGTGCGAGTACAGCTCGCCCGTGTCCGGGTGCTCGCCGCCGAACAGGAAGCAACAGGACGTGCCCCCCAACGAGGCGGGGATCCGGTCCGGCAAGGCATCGGCCAGCGCCCCGAAGATGATGTCGGTGATGCGCGGGCTGACCTCGGTGTTGCCGCCCACCAACGCCGCCGGGAACTCGCAGTTGAGGATGGTGCCGGGTGGGGCAACGATGTTGATGGGCCGATAGCACCCCTCGTTGCGGGGGATGGTGGGGTCGGTGATGTGCAACAGCGCGTTGTAGACCGCCGAGGCCGTGACTGCGTAGGTGGCGTTCATCGGTCCCGCCGCCTGATGGGACGAACCGGTGAAGTCGCAGGTCAGGAAGTCGCCGTCCACGACCACGTCGCAGTGGATCGTGTAGTCGCCCTCGGCGACGCCGTCGTCCTCGATGATGTCCTGGAAGGAGTACTCGCCGTCGGGGATCTTGCGGATCTCCTCCTGCATCCGGCGCTCGGCGATGCGGATGAGATCTTCCGTCGCGGCGTAGAACGTATCGAGCCCGTAGTTCTCGATGAGCGTCGTGATCCGCCGCTCGGCGACGTTGAGCGACCCGACCATCGCCATCAGGTCTCCATACGACACCTTGGGTGTGCGGTGGTTGGCGAAGATGATCTTCCAGACGTCCTCGACATCCTTGTTCTCACGCTGGAGCCACAGTGGCGGCAGGCGCAGGCCCTCCTGGAAGATGTCGGTGGCGTCACCCGCCAACCCGCCCGGCGCCTTGGCGCCCGGCTCGGCGAGATGGGCGCAGTTGGCGACGAAGGCGACGATCTCGCCCTCGTGGAACACCGCTTTGAGCAGCGTGTGCTCGGGGACGTGACCGCTGCCGCGGTACGGGTCGTTCATGATGATCACGTCGCCCGGCTGGTACACGTCGGTGCCCAACTCGTCGATCATCCACTCGACGGTGAACTTGATGGTGCCGATCTGCGACGGGCAGAACTCGGCCTGGGCGATCATCTTGCCGTGCTTGTCGAAGAGCACGCAGGAGAAGTCGAGCGACTCGTTGAACATCGGCGAGTAGGCGGTGCGCATCATCGCCACGCCCATCTCCCGACAGGTCGTCGCCAAGTAGTTGTCGATCACCGTGAGCGTGACCTGATCGACCTTCAGGTCGGCTGCTGCATCGCTGGCTGTCACTGCCATCAGCTCACCTCCACGATGAGTATGTCCTGTTCGGTACGCCGCACCGACATGCCGGGCTCCACCAGCGTCGTCGAGCCGTCTTCCTCGATGATCACCGGACCGTCGATCCGCTCGTCCACGGCCATGGCCGGCCGCCGGATGAGCCTGGTCTCCACCTCGCCGTGGTCTCTGAACGCCACCATGCGTGTCCGCTCCTGGTCGTTCCCGTCGCCCGTCACCTGCGCCAGCGCCGGATGCGGGATCGGCCCGATCGCCGTGACCCGGAAGCTGATCATCTCGATGATGGCGTCCTTGATCACATAGTCGTACATGTTCTCGTGCTTGTCGTTGAAGGCCCGGTACGCCCGCTCGAGTTGCTCCTCGGCCGTGGTGTCCTCCATCTCGAGGCTGAGCGCCGGCACCTCGACCTCGGTCTCGTAGTTCTGGCCGAGGTACCGCATGTTGATCGCGTAGCGCAGCTCGGGCTCGCCCTCGAAGCCCTGTGAGGCCAGCTCCTTGGCCGCCGCCTCGGCGATCTGGTCGAACTTCCCGACGACCTCATCGGCGGTCACGAGGTCCGAGCGGTAGCTCTGCGTCCACAGCTTGTCGACCCGCAGGTCGCCGAGCAGCAGGCCGAGGGCCGAGAAGCTGCCCGGGAACGGCGGCACGACCACGGTGGGTATGCCGAGCTTGCGAGCGATGGCGGCACCGTGCAGCGGGCCGGCGCCTCCGAAAGCCACGAGCGCGAAGTGCCGCGGGTCGTGACCGCGCTCGATGCTGACCATGCGGATGGCGTTGGCCATGTTCTCGTTGGCGATCTCGACGATCGAGTGCGCCAAGTCGATGCTCGACATGCCGAGGCCGTCGGCCATCTCGGCCATGCGAGCGTCCATGTGCTCGGTGTCCAGCTGCATCGCCCCGCCGAGGAAGTAGTCGGGATCGAGCCTTCCCAGCGTGAGGTTGGCGTCGGTGAGCGTGATGTCCTCGCCGCCCATGCCGTAACAGATCGGCCCGGGGTCGGCCCCGGCGCTGTGCGGTCCCACCTGGAGGAAGCCCCCGGCGTTGACCCAGGCGATCGAGCCGCCGCCGGCGCCGACGGTGTGGATGTCGATCAGCGGGATGGCCGCCGGGATGCCCCACTCGATCTCGTACTCGGTGGTGTAGCCGACCTTGGACTCGAGGATGAGCCCGACGTCGGCGCTCGTGCCGCCCACGTCGATGGTGACGAGATCGGGGAAGCCGAGCAGGTCGGCGATGTGCTTGGAGGCCACGCCGCCGCCCGCCGGTCCGGACATGGCGAGATGGATCGGGTGGTCGGCGGCGGCGCCGGCGTCCATGAGGCCGCCGTTCGATTTCATCATCGCCCAGTTGAGGTCGATGCCGGCGTCCGTGAGGCCGGCCTCCAGGCTGGCGACGTACCGCTGCATCAGCGGCTTGATGTAGGCATCGGCGATGGTGGTGCTCGACCGCTCGTACTCCCGCCAGATCGGCGCCACCTCGTGCGACACCGAGAGGTACGTGTCGGGAAAGCGGTCCCTCAAGGCGGCCGCCAGCTGGGCCTCGTGCTCGGTGTTCAAGTAGGAGAAGAGCAACGCAACGGCGATCGCCTCGAACTCCCCCTCTGCCAGCTGATCACACAGCTCGTCGATCACGCCCTGATCGAGCGGCAGGAGGACGTTCCCGTGAGCGTCGATGCGCTCCTTGACGCCGAAGCAGTGTCGACGCGACTCGAGCAGTGGCCGCGGCTTGTCCCACGACAGGTCATAGAGGTACTGACGGTTGACCCGCTGGATGTAGGGGATGTCCTCGTGCCCGGAGGTGCACACGAAGCCGACCTTGGCCCCCTTCCTCTCGATGAGGGCATTGGTGGCCACCGTGGTCCCGTGGACCAGGAAGGCGATGTCCTCTGGCGCCGCACCCGACTGCTGGATCGACGAGATGAAGGCCTCCAACGGCTCCCTGGGTGTGGACGAGACTTTCACGGACGAGATCGTCCCGTCGTCGACGTCGAAGAGGATCAGGTCGGTGAAGGTCCCGCCGGTGTCGATCCCGATCCGCTTCGACGCCATGTCGACCTCTCCACACTGCCTCGTCTGCCAACGATTATATATAATTCACGCCGGCGCAACGGCCCCGTCCAGGCACACGCCGGCGGCGGGTTGAGGAGGGTCTCGATGAGCGAGTTCAAGCAGGACACGTATTACGAGGAGGGCTCCGACGCCGGTGGCATGCCCGACGCCCACGTCCAGGAGTTCCTCGCCGGCCCCGACAGCACCTGGTTGCTCAAGCTGGCGTTCCTGAAGGAGGACGGCTGGCCGATGGTGGTGCCGCTCTGGTACCAGTGGGACGGCGAGGCCTTCTACGTGGTCGGCCGCAAGCGCTCCGAGTGGGTCCACGACCTGGAGCGGGAGCCCCGCTGTGCCGTCTGCATCGAGGAGACCGCCCACCCGCGCATCCGCAAGGTCCTGGCGCAGTGCACGGCCGAGATCGTCGAGGGACCCGCCAAGGGCGAGGGATCGCAGTGGGTGCCGGTCGCCGACGAGATGGCGACCCGCTACACCGGCCCCAGCGGGCCCGAGCAGCTCAAGGCCTCCTGGGACTGGGATCGCTACCTGGTGAAGCTGGTGCCGAGGAGCGGCAGGTTGATCACCTGGCAAGGCGCCGACTGGGCGCTGCGGTACTTCGACCCGGGCCAGCGCCCGGACCTCGAAGCCAAGGCTGCATCGAGCCACTGAGCGTGCCAGAGCCGGCCGCTCGCGCCCTCGACCTGCGGCGCTCCGAGATCCGGGTGCTGTTCGACGCCGCCGATCGGAAGCCGGCAGCACTGCGCCTCGAGGTCGGCGAGCCGAGCTTCACCACACCGAACCACATCATCGAGGCGGCCGCCGCCGCAGCCCGGGACGGCTGGACCGGGTACGGCCCGAACGGCGGTCTGGCGTCGCTGCGCGAGCTGCTCGCCGACAAGGTCGCCCGGGTCGACGGCTTCGATGCGCATCCCGAGCAGATCGTGGTGACCCCGGGCGGCATGCACGCGCTCTACTCGACCTACCTCGCCCTCGTGGAGCCGGGGGCCGAGGTCCTGCTCCCGACGCCCGGCTTCCCGAACATGGACGAGATGGTGCGACTGGTGGGGGGCCGACCCGTGTTCTATCCACTCTCCCCCGCCGACGGGTTCCTGCCCGATCCGGCGCGCCTCGCCGACCTCGTCACCGATCGGACCTCGGTGCTCTTCATCAACACACCGGCCAACCCGACCGGGGCCGTCTTCCCGGCTCAGCTGATGCGCGACCTCGTCGAGCTGTGCGCCCGGCACGACCTCTGGATGCTCTCCGACGAGGTGTACGACGAGATGCTGCTCGACGACGAGGCCCGCCACACCGCGGCCGCCAGCCTGGACGAGGCCGGGCGGGTGGTGACCGTCTACAGCTTCTCGAAGATCTACGCCATGACCGGCTGGCGGGTCGGGTACGCGGTGGCGCCGCCGGCGATCGCTGAGCTCCTCCGCACGCTCCAGGAACCACAGGTCTCCTGCGCCAGCACCATCTCGCAGAAGGCGGCGGAGGCGGCGCTGCGCGGGCCGCGCCAGCCGATCGA
>JBPEXB010000589.1:0-2463 GCA_052032125.1 Acidimicrobiia bacterium | reverse complement strand
TTGTTGAAGCAAACCCGGTGCCAGTACCGAGTACTCGGTACTCAGTACTCAGTACCGGCCGGCGGCGGAGCCGACGGCCACTACTGAAGGATCATCTCTGTGAGCACCACCCGCACGACATCGCCGTCGGGGAAGATCTTCAGCACCTCTTCGGTCAGCTTGGCCCTGGCCAGGTTGGCGCCGTCGGCGCCCCGCAGGTCGTCGCTGGTGAACTCGGAGATCACGGTGATGGCGGCGTCCTGGATGAGTGACACCTTGGTGCCGACCACCCCGCTGTCGCCGAGCTCGGACATCACGACCGCCAGCCCGATGCGGGCGTAGCGCAGCGACTCGCCCTCGTCGGCCAGCACGATCGTCATCTTGCCGATCTCGATGACCTCGCCCTCGACGACCTCGGTCATCTCCTCCTCGGCCATCTCCTCTTCCGGGGCGCTGGAGCCCCCGAACATGAAGTAGCCGACGGCGGCCACGACCACGACCGCGCCGATGATCATGAACTTCTTCTTGGAGCCGCCCTTGTCCTCGGCGCTCTCTGTCGTTTCTTCATCCGCCATCGTTCTCTCCTTGATCGAAGCTCGGAACCTCGGTCGTGCGAGGGCTGGCGACGATGACCAGCTCCACACGACGGTTGACGGCTCGTCCTTCGGGGGACTCGTTGGAGGCGTTGGGGCGGTATTCGCCGTACCCAGTGGCCGACAGGCGGGCCGGGTCGATCTCGTAGCGCCGGCGCAGCAGATCGAGCACGGCCAGCGCCCGGTCGGCCGACAGGTTCCAGTTCGTGTACCCGTCGTTGTTGAGCGGCACGGTGTCGGTGTGACCCTCGACGAGGATCTGGTTGTCGAACTCGGCCAGGATCGGGCCGATCACCCCGATGATCTCCTCGCCGACCGGCTCGACGTCGAACTTGCCGCTCTCGAAGAGCACACCGTCGGTGGCGATGGCGACCACCAGGCCTCGCTGGTCGATCTCCATCGTCGTGGTCGTGTCGAAGCCCGATTCGGCAAACGCCGCCGCGAGTGCGTCCCGCACCGCCACCAGGTCGTCGGACGTCAGGATGTTGTCCGTTGCGCTCGGGTCACGCTCGGGGGGCGGCGCCAACGTCGAAGGGGGAACACTGTTGTCCCGCTGCGGCATCCCGTCGAGGACCTGGATACCCTCGATGCCTGCATCTCCTTCTTCCGGTTCGTTTGACGCCGCTCCCACGAGCGCTTCTCCACCCTCCAGGAGCCCGTCCGCGAGGGTTTCGTTGTTGAAGACCGTCTCGAGACCCGAGACGAACAAGAGGAACTTCTGCTGGTCGACCTGGGAGATCGCGTAGAGCATCACGAAGAAGGCCATCATGAGGGTGACCACGTCGCCATAGGTGACGAGCCAGCGCAGCTCATTGTCTTCCTCGGGCTGCTTGCGCTTGACGGCCATCTCAAGCCGCCTTCTTCCCGCTGCGCCCGTCCAGGCCCTGGCGGGCATCCGGCGGCAGGAACGCCTCGAGCCGCTCCACGATCGCCCGCGGGCTGGCACCCGACTGCAGGGCCAACACGCCGTCGATCGCCAGCTCCTTGACCTCCATCTCGGCGGCGTGGAGGCGAGCCAGCTTGCCGCCGATCGGCAGGAAGACCAGGTTGGCGAAGATGACGCCGTAGAGGGTGGTCAACAGGGCGACCGACAGGCCGAGACCCAGCTGGGCCGGGTCGGACAGGTTGCCCAGCATGTTGATCAGGCCGATCACGGTGCCGACCATGCCCATCGTGGGCGCGTTGCCGCCCATGCCTTTCCAGAAGGCGATGTTGGTCTGGTGGCGAGCGTCGAGGGCGTTGAGCTCGATCTCCATCACCTCGCGCACCTGCTCGGCGTCGAGGCCGTCCACCACCTGCTGGAGGCCGGCCTTGAGGAACTCGTCGTCGAGCTCGGCGATCGACGACTCCAGGGCCAGCACCCCGTCCCGGCGAGCGATCTCGGCGAAGCCCATCAGGGCGGTGACGATCGAGTCACCTTCGGCCAGCTTGCCGGTGAAGCTGACGATCATGGCCTTGGGGGCATTCTTGAGGTCGGGGATGTCGAAGCCGGCCAGGGTCACACCCAGGGCGCCGACCACGACGAGGAAGAGGGACGAGGGCCCGATCAGGGCGCCGAAGGAGTTCCCGTCCATCACCGTCGAGATGACGATGGCCATGATGGCGACGATGACGCCGACGATGGTCAGCATGCGTCACCCGCCCGCGTCACTGCGCGGAGGCCACAAGCATGATTGTGGGCGTGCCTTCCAGGCTGGCACATCTCCCGCACCTCCCTGTGCGTGTTCGTGTCGGGAGGACCTGTCGGTAGAGACCTGGAGGGATTAACCACTTGGAGTGACCTTCGTCACGTTCCGTGACGAAGGCCACGTACTGAGTACTCGGTACCGGGTACCGCGGCCGCATGGTGCGTTGGGCAACTGGGCTGCGGAGTAGCTGGTGGGGCGCAGCT
>JBPEXB010000588.1:0-4830 GCA_052032125.1 Acidimicrobiia bacterium | reverse complement strand
CACCCGCTTGCCGTTCTTGGTGCCGGTCTCGTAGATGTACTGGGCGATCGGCGTCGAGCCGACGAACGAGATCGCCGCCACGTCCGGGTGCGCCAGCAGGGAATCCACCGCCACCTTGTCGCCGTGCACCACGTTGAACACGCCTTCCGGCAGACCCGCCTCGGCCAGCAGCTCGGCAGCGAGCAGGCTGGTCGACGGATCCTTCTCGGACGGCTTGAGCACGAACGCGTTGCCGCAGGCGATGGCGATCGGATACATCCACATGGGAACCATCGCCGGGAAGTTGAAGGGGGTGATCCCCGCCACCACCCCGAGGGGCTGGCGGATCGTGTATGTGTCGACCGCCGAGCTGACCTGCTCGCTGTAGTCACCCTTGAGCAGGTGGGCGATGTTGCACGCGAACTCCACGACCTCGAGCCCACGCTGCACCTCGCCGAGGGCGTCGTCGAGCGTCTTGCCGTGCTCCGACGTGAGCGTCCGCGCCAGGTCGACGCGGTGCTTCGCCACCAGCTCCCGGAACGAGAACATGATGTTCTGGCGGCGGGTGAGCGGCGAGTGGCGCCACTCGGCGAAGGCGTCCTTGGCGGTGGCAACTGCCCGATCGACGTCTTCGGCCGTCGCCATCACCACCTGGCCGGTCTGCTCTCCCGTGGCCGGGTTGAACACCGGGCCTGTGCGCTCCGGTGCGACATCGAACGGTTTCCCGCCGATCCAATGCGTGATGGTCTTCATGGTCACCTCATGCGTCGCAGTGACGACAGGCTACTGCCCGTCCCCGGTCTCGGGATCTGGCTGCGGTGCGGTCAGATCAGGTACTGGCTCAGCCCGCGCCGGAGGTACTCACCGTCACCCGGCGAGCCGTGATACTGACCGTCGGCGATGATGACCTTGCCCTTCGACAGCACCGTCTCGACCTTGCCAGTCAGCTCGAAGCCCTCGTAGGCCGAGTAGTCCACGTCCATGTGGTGGGTCTCCACGGAGATGGTGTGGGTCTTGTCGGCGTCGAAGATCACGATGTCGGCGTCCGACCCGGGTGCGATCGTTCCCTTCTTCGGGTACATCCCGAACATCTTGGCCGGCGTGGTGGAGGTGATCTCCACGAAGCGGTTCAGCCCGATGCGGCCCTCGGTGACCCCGCCGTGGAAGATCAGCTCCATCCGGTGCTCGACGCCGGGCATCCCGTTGGGGATGGCGGCGAAGTTGCCCTGGCCGAGCTGCTTCTGCGTCCCGAAGGTGTGGTGATCGCCCATGCAGAACGGGCAGTGGTCGGTGGACACGACCTGGAGGTCGTTGGTCTGGAGACCCTGCCAGAGCCGGTCCTGATGACCCGCCGCTCGATCGCGCAGCGGCGGCGAGCACACGTACTTGGCGCCGTCGAAGCCGTTGCCCAGGTTGTCGAGATCGAGGAACAGGTACTGCGGGCAGGTCTCGGCGAACACGTTCTTGCCCTCGTCCCGGGCGGTGATCACCTGGTCGAGCGCCTCCTTGGCCGAGAGGTGGACGATGTACAGGGGGGCGCCCGTCACCTCGGCCAGCTTGATCGCCCGATGCGTCGCCTCGCCCTCCAGGATCGCCTTGCGGACGATGCCGTGATAGATCGGGTCCGTCTCGCCGCGCTCGAGGGCCTGCTCGACGTACACGTCGATGGCGATGCCGTTCTCGGCGTGCATGTTGATGACCGAGCCGTTCTCGGCTGCCTTCTGCATGGCCCGGACGATGGCGCCGTCGTCTGAGTAGAAGACGCCCGGGTAGGCCATGAACAACTTGAAGCTGGTCACGCCCTCGTCCACCAGCATGTCCATCTCCTTGAGCGTCTGCTCGTTGATGTCGCCGGTGATGACGTGGAAGCCGTAGTCGATCGCGCAGTTGCCCTCGGCCTTGCCCATCCACGCCTCGAACCCGTCCATTGCCGAGTCGCCCTTGGTCTGGACGGCGAAGTCGACGATCGTGGTGGTGCCACCCCAGGCGGCTGCCCGGGTGCCGGTCTCGAAGGTGTCAGCTGCGAAGGTCCCGCCGAACGGCAGTTCCATGTGGGTGTGGACGTCGATGCCGCCCGGCATGACCAACTTGCCTGCTGCGTCGATGACCGTGTCGGCGGAGATGTCGAGCCCCGAGCCCGACGACATGATGGCGACGACCTTGGAGCCGTCGATGAGGACGTCGGCCTCCATCGTCTCGGTGGCGGTGACGACCGTGCCGTTCTTGATCAGTGTGGTTGCCATGTCGGCCCTCCCTCGTGGTCTCGTGTCAGTGGCCGGTGGCCCGGCGGATGGCGGCCTCCAGCTTGGAGAAGCCCTCGTCGGCCTCGTCCTCGGTGATGGACAGCGGCGGGGCGATCCGCAGAGCGTTGCCGAACAGGCCGCCCTTGCCGACCAGCAGCCCTTCGGCCTTGGCCTCCTCGAGGATCGATGCCGCCAGCGCCGCGTCCGGCTCCAGGTTGTCCGGTTGGGCCAGCTCGACTCCCAGCATGAGGCCCTTGCCCCGCACCTCGACGATCTCGGGGATCTCGTCGGAGAGGTGGTCGAGGTCGTTCTTGAGCTTCGAGCCGACCTTGTACGAATTGGTCTGCAGATCCTCCTCCAGGAGGAACTCGAGATTCGCGAGCGCCGCCGATGTCGACAGCGGGTTGCCGCCGAACGTCGAGATCGAGTTGGCCGGCAGGCAGTCCATGACCTCGGCCCGCCCAACCACCCCCGCCATGGCCATGCCGTTGCCGAGACCCTTGGCGAAGGTCAGCAGGTCGGGGGTGATGTCGTGCGCCTCGTAGCCCCAGAAGTGCTCGCCGGTGCGGCCCCAGCCGGTCTGGACCTCGTCGGAGATGAAGAGGATGCCCCGCTCGTCGAGCACCTCCTTGATGGCGCCGAAGAAGCCGTCGGGCGGGCACACGAACCCGCCGACCCCCTGGATGGGCTCGGCGATGAGCGCGGCGACATCACCGGCGGTGGCGATCATCAGCATGTCGCGCAGGTCGTCGACACAGGCCTGGATGAACTCGCTGTCGGGGAGGTGGCCGAACGGCGAGCGGAGCTTGTAGCCGCCGTGGATGTAGGTGACCTGGAAGGGGCTGAGGGTCGTGGCCGACCAGGCGGAGTTGCCGGTGATGGCGACGGTCGAGTGCGACTTGCCGTGGTAGCTGTTGCGCATCGCCAGGACCTGGTTCGAACGTCGGTACTGGGTGGCCATCATCAGGGCGGCGTCGTTGGCCTCGGTGCCGGAGTTGGTGAAGAACACCTTGGCGTCGGGGATGCCGGAGAGCTCGGCGACCTTCTCGGCCAGCTCGATCTGCGACTCGATGAGGTAGAGCGTCGAGGTGTGGAGCATCTTCTCGGCCTGGCGCTGGATGGCCTCGACCACCTTGGGCACGTTGTAGCCGGTCATCGTCGTGAGGATGCCGCCGAAGAAGTCGAGGTAGCGATTGCCCTCGGCGTCGGTGACGTGGCGACCGTTGCCCTCGACGAGGGCGATCGGGTCCTGGTAGTAGAGGGCCATCCAGGAGGGCATGACCTCCTTGTGGCGGGCGAGCAGGTCGGCGTGGGCTCCCAAGGCAGGCGTCTCCGTCGGTCGGGTGTCGGTCCCAAACGATACTTGCCGCCGCTTGCGGGTGGGTGGGGGTGCGATCCTTAGGCTCGGCTGTACCTGGAGGTACACCCTGGCCGAGAGTTCGGGCGTCGCAGGATGCGACGCCCGAAGGAGAGCACGAACTTTCGGCTCCTGTGCACCTAGAGGTGCACAGGAGCCTAAGGAACGATCACGGCGCCACGAGCGAGTCGTAGGCGTCGGGGCGGCGGTCGCGGTAGAACGCCCAGACCTTGCGGACCTCGTCGATCATGTCCATGTCGAGGTCCCGGACCACCAGCTCCTCGTCGGTGTCCGACGCCGGGTCGCCGACCAGTTGGCCGCGCGGGTCGACGAAGTACGACGAGCCGTAGAAGTCGTTGTCGCCGTACTCCTCCTTTCCGACCCGGTTGATCGCCCCGATGAAGTACTCGTTGGCCACCGCCGACGCCGGCTGCTCGAGGTTCCACAGGTACATCGACAGGCCGCGCGAGGTCGCCGACGGGTTGAACACGATCTTGGCGCCGCCCAGCCCGAGCGCCCGCCAGCCCTCCGGGAAGTGCCGGTCGTAACAGATGTAGACCCCGACCTTGCCCACCGCCGTGTCGAACACCGGGTACCCCATGTTGCCGGGTCGGAAGTAGAACTTCTCCCAGAAGCCGTTGACGTGCGGGATGTGGGTCTTGCGGTACTTGCCCAGGTACGTCCCGTCGGCGTCGACCACGGCCGCCGAGTTGTAGAGGAACCCGTCGTCCTCCTTCTCGTAGATCGGGATGACCAGCACCATCCCGGTCTCCTTGGCCACCTCGATCATGCGCTGAGTGGTCGGCCCGTCGGGGATGTGCTCGGCCGTGTCCTTGTGCACGTCGTCCTGCACCTGGCAGAAGTACGGCGCGTTGAAGATCTCCTGGAAGCACATGACCTTGGCGCCCTGCTCGGCAGCCTGGTGGGCGTACTTCACGTTCTTCTCGACCATCGACTCCTTGTCGCCCGTCCAGGCGGTCTGCACGATGGCGGCGCGCACGATGTTGGCCATGTGATCTCCTTCGTGTTCTCGGGCCCAAACCTACTCGGCGGCCATGGGATCGGGAATGACGAGGGCCGGCGCAACGGCGCCGGCCCTCTGCCACTGCTGTCTGACGGTGGCTCCTACTCGCCGCCGGGGTTGAGGGTCACCTCGACCCGCTGCCAGCCGTTGCCGACCGTGTCGAGGCCGTCCTCCTCCAGCGCGTCGACCGCCGCCTGGGCGAAGTCGGTGCGGAAGGCACTCGTGCC
>JBPEXB010000587.1:0-3860 GCA_052032125.1 Acidimicrobiia bacterium | reverse complement strand
GTCGATCAGGCAGAGGAACTCCTCGCCATGGAGAACGTCAGCGCACCCCCGATGCGGTCGAACGGCTTGATCGATCCACTCAGCGCTCGCGAACTCGACGTGCTCCGCCTGCTGCGGAGCGACCTGACCGGACCCGAGATCGCCACGGAACTCGTGGTGTCGCTGAACACGGTACGCACCCACACCAAGCACATCTTCACGAAGCTCGGCGCGACCAACCGGCGCGCTGCAGTGCGTCGCGCCGACGAACTCGGCCTCTAGCCCGAATTCACCAGGGACGATCACCACATGTGGTGAGGACGGGTCACCAGGCTCGTCCGTACGTTCGCTGGGTGCAGTACGAGATCACGGTCGAAGGGCACCTCGGAGCCCGGTGGGAAGCCTGGTTCGACGGGCTGACCATCGTCCGCCGCGACGACGGGACGACCGCTCTCCGAGGTTCGGTCGTCGACCAGGCCGCGCTGCACGGACTCATCCAACGGCTCCGCGACCTCGGCATCCCCTTGGTCTCGATCACGCCGACGGACGACCCGATCACCGAGGTCGTCCTGCCCGACAACGAAGGGAACCGACCATGATCCACACGACCAGCGCGGCTCGACGCCGCCGACCTGCGATGACCACGGACCGGAAGCGAACGCTCGCCGCCGGCCTCTTCTACGTCGGGACGTTCGTCTTCTCGATCCCGGCGCTCAGCCTCTATGACGGCTCGGTCGAACTCCCCGGCTACGTACTCGGCGCCGGCACCGACCACGGCGTGCTGTGGGGCGGACTCATCGAGATCCTCACCGCCCTCACCGGCATCGGCACCGCTGTCGCCCTGCACCCGATCCTGCGGCGCCACGCCCCGTCGCGGGCCGTCGGCTTCGTCGCGAGCCGCACGCTCGAGGCAGCGATGATCTTCACCGGCGTCTTGGCTGTGCTGTCGATCCACACGATGCGAGGTGACGTCGCAGGGAACGACCCGGCGATCGTGACGACCACAGCCGACGGCCTCTTGGCACTGAAGGACTGGACCTTCCTGCTCGGCCCGGGGCTCATGGCCGCAGTCAACGCCATCTGCTTCGCGACCGTCATGTTCCAGACCCGGCTGGTCCCCCGTTGGATCCCGACGCTCGGCGTCGTCGGCGCCCCGATCCAACTGGCGTCGGTCACAGCGACACTCTTCGGCGCATGGGAGCAGGTCTCGACGATCGCCATGCTCCTGGTCCTGCCGATCGCGACCTGGGAGCTCTCGGTCGGCCTCTACATGGCCATCAAGGGCTTCCGCTCACCCGGGATCCCGAGTCCGACCGATCTCCCGCCGGTCGAGCACGTCCTGACGGACGCCTGACCGTGCGAGTGTCCACCCGTCAACCCGCCGAGCGGTCGGACGCTTCGACGTCCGGCCGCTTCGCGGCGTTCTCCAGCGTCAACTTCCGCCGCTACTTCATCGGCCAGACGATCTCCAGCGTCGGCTCGTGGACCCAGACGTTGGCGGTCACCTGGCTCATCCTCGAGATCGCCCAGCGGAGCGATCTGCTCGGCTTGGCCATGGCACTCCAGTTCCTCCCGATGCTCGTGCTCGGAGCGCCGGCGGGCGTGCTGACCGACAAGATCGACAACCGGCGGCTGCTGCTCACGACGTCGGCGATCTCCGGCGCGCTGGCGCTCGGATTCGCTGCAGTGGTCGCAACCGACAGCGTGTCGATGTGGTCGATCTGCGCCTTGACCACAGCGCTCGGCATCGTGCTCGCCGTCGAGCGGCCGACGATGCAGGCGATCGTCTACCAGCTCGCCGGACCGGACCTCCTGCCGAGCGCAGTCGCCGCCAACAGCAACATCAACGCTGCCTCTCGGTTGGTCGGACCGGCGCTGGCGGGCGGACTCATCGCCCTCTTCGGGGTCGAGATCTGCTTCGTCCTCAACGGCGCGTCCTATCTCATCGTGATCGTCGCGCTCCTCGGTCTGCGATCCGCCGACCTCGTGCCGCGACCGCGCACGTCACGGGCGAAGGGACAGCTCCGAGCGGGGTTCGCCTACGTCCGCGCCAATCCTGATGTGAGCCGGCCCTTGCTGATCATGGCCGTCGTCGGGACGATCGCTCTCAACTTCCCGACCACGTTCCCGTCGATGGTGCACTTCGGTTTCAACCTCGACGCCGGTGCCGTCGGCACGGCGATGAGCGTCAGCGCCATCGGATCGATCCTCGGCGGCATCTACATCGGTGGCGTGCAGCTGCACCCGCAACGGAGCCTCACGATCGCACTCATCGGGTTCGGTGTGGCATGTCTCGCGCTGGCATTGGCACCCGGCTACTGGGCCTTCGTCCTCCTGAGCATCCCGCTCGGGTTCGCGTCGGCGTCGTTCCAGTCCGTGAACACGATCACCGTGCAGCGGGCGACCGACCCGTCGATGCAGGGTCGGGTGATGGCCCTGCATCAGATGGCGCTGTTCGGGAGCACACCCATCGGCGCCCTCCTGATGGGCGGGGTCATCCACCTGTCGTCCCCAAGAGTGCCGTTCGTCCTGGCAGGCTTGGCAGCCCTCGGCTCTGCGGTGATCGGCCGCCGTCGAGTACGTGGGCCCGGTGGGGATCGAACCCACGACCAAGCGATTATGAGTCGCGTGCTCTGACCAACTGAGCTACAGGCCCTGGCGGAGGATGCTATTGACCGGGCGCTCCGGGGGCGACGACCGGCGTCGTCGCCGATCTCGCCGGCGTGTGTTCTGTGTCACACTCCCACCGGGTACGGAGGGGCGTCGGACCCCTCAGGGAACGGAGCAACTCCATGACCGCCACCATGGATCCGCCGGTGATCGACCTCACCGACTGCATCCCGCAGCACGACGCCGAGCGCTACACCCCCGAACGGGTGATCGCCTGGCTCCGCAACTCGGGCGGAACGCTCGGCGAGCGGGCCATCAAGTGCGCTGCCGCCGACCTCATCGAGTCCTCCGCCTGAGAGAGCTCGTCGAGTCCGCTACGAAAATTTGGCTCCGGGGGTCGGGCTCGAACCGACGACCCACTGATTAACAGTCAGGCGCAGCCGCTTCGGCGTGGAGGGTGCGCTACTCGCCTGTAGTCGATACGACTACAAAACCCCTGGTAGATCGTTCCGCTCACGACCCACGCCGATCTGCGGCGTATCAGCTCGTTCCACGACGTCCCACTCCCCCGGGCACTCCCTCCCCGATCGCCGACTACGATCACAACGAGAAAGCCCGGGCGCTGCAGCCACAGCCCCGGGCGTGATCGACGAACGCAGGAGGTTCGGCGATGCGCGAGGACGCTACCGCTGTCGCCAAGACGGGATTCGGCCGCCGGTGAAGGGCACCACGTACTTCGACCGATCGAAGGAGCGCTGGGTCGCCGAGCTCGAGGTCGGCAAGGGAGTCGGCGGCAAGGTCCGACGGCGGCGCAAGAGCGCGAAGACCAAGACGGAGGCCAGGAAGCTGCTCGCCAAGATGAACGACGAGCTGCGGCGCGCCGGCCCGGACTTCGACGACCGTCGCTGCTTCGCCGACCTCGCCGACGAATGGCTCGCCATCCAGCGGGTCGGCAACATCAAGCCCAAGACGCTGGAGTGGTACGAGGGAGTGCTCGGCCGCAGCGTCCTGCCACACCTCGGGCACATCCCCCTCGCTTCGCTGTCGGCAGCAGACGTCGCTCGCATGATGACTGCGCTCGAGACCGTCGGCTCGCCAGTCGCAGCGGCGCCGAGGCCGCTCTCGAAGTCGTCAGTACGCGCGGCGCGTGTGACGACGCGCTCGATCCTCGCCCATGGGCTCGAGATGGGCGTCGTGGTCCGCAACGTCGCCGACGCCGTGCCAGCGCCTGCGCCCACCCGGAAGCAGGACGACGCGCTGACCGACGAAGA
>JBPEXB010000586.1:0-11388 GCA_052032125.1 Acidimicrobiia bacterium | reverse complement strand
TCCATCAGGTGGTGGCCTCACTGGAGCCGGCCCGGGGATCGACATCGCTCACCGTCGACGCACCGGACGTCGAGGTGACCGTCGATCCGCTGCGCTTCCGCCAGATCCTTCGCAACCTGCTCTCCAACGCCTACCGCTACGGCGGGGAGCACGTGGTCGTCGACGTCAGGCGCGGCGCCGGGCAGTGGGTGGTGCGGGTGCGCGACGACGGCGACGGCATCCCGCGCGAAGCGCGCCACGACATCTTCGACCCCTATCGGAAGGCACACGAACGCAAGGGCGTGACCGGCTCGGTCGGGCTCGGCCTGTCGGTCGCCCGCCAGCTGGCGGAGCTGTTGGGCGGCACCCTGCGCTACCGATACCAGGACGGGCATTCGGTGTTCGAACTGGCGATCCCGAGTGACCGGCCGCGCGCGGCCCGGCCCCGATCCGCTCGGTCCGCGTCGGCGGAGCGGCACGGGGCGCTGGCCGGCTGAGCGCTACCGCCCGAATCGCCGTTCGGCGGCGGCGTAGTCCCGCAAGGCGCGGATGAAGTCGACACGCCGGAAGGCGGGCCAGAACACGTCGACGAAGGCGTACTCGGCGTAGGCCGCCTGCCACAGGAGGAAGCCGGACAGCCGCGACTCCCCCGAGGTCCTGATGATGAGGTCGGGATCCGGCGAACCCGGGGAGTACAGATGCCGCCCGATGGCATCGGCGTCGATGCGCTCCGCCAGGTCGGCGGCCTCCACACCCTGGGCGGCCAGCTGAGTGATCAGGTCACGGGTGGCGTCGACGATCTCCTGCCGTCCGCCGTAGCCCATGGCGATCGTGACCCGCCGCGATCCGGTGCCCGCCTCCTCGACGGCCTGCTTGGCAGCGGCGACCAGCCGCGGTGGAAGCAGGTCGAGGCTCCCGAGGACCGCCAGCTCGAAGTCGTGCTCCTCGGACAGGTGGGGAAGGCGCGCAAACAACTCGATCAAGACGTCGAAGTACGGCTCGATCTCTTCGGCCGGCCGGCTCAGGTTCTCCTTGCTGAGGACCCAGGCGGTGATGGAGTGGATGCCGAACTCGTCGCACCAACCGATGACCTCTTCGAACCGTCGCATGCCGGTGCGATAGCTGTCCGTGTAGGTGTGCAGGCGCTCCGCCCGGGCATACCGACGATGCCCGTCGAGGATGATGCCGAGGTGGCGAGGGAGCTGGGACCGATCGAGGCGGCGCGCCAGGCGGCGCTCGTAGAGTCGGTAGAGGGGAACCGAGAGCTTCTTCTTGAGGGCGTTGAACATCGCCGTCCGATGCCGGGGCGGTCAGTTGGGTTCGGTCTCGCTCACCTCGAGCGATGCCGCATCGTACCGTCCGGACAACGCCTCCCGATCGTCCTGCGTTCCTCGCTCGGCGGCCTCCCACAGGTACAGGAGGATGGAGCGCATCATCGGGCGCAGTGCTTGATCGCCGTCGAGGTCACGCCGCGGAACGCGACGAGGCACCCGTCGGGATCGTCGAAGTCGAAGTCGATCGAGCCAGGTCCGCTGTACACGAACACGTAGGTGATCGTGGTCTCTGCGACCCGGCGCTCGAACGAGATCGACGAGGTGCGGATCTCGCCGATCACCACCCCGCCCGCCGCCGCGGCAACCGGTGCCAAGGTGGCCTCGGTCGTACCGTCGGTCGGCGGGCCGGTGGTGACGTCCTCCACGCCGAATGCCGCCAGCGCACCGAGCATGAAGAAGGCGGTGGCGACCGCCACGACGATTGTTCGTTTCACCGAGTGACTCATCCTGAACCCCCGTCTCCCGTATCCCTGGCCGGGAGATGAGTACGCTGCCGCCATCATGAACCACACCTACGTGATTCGTCTGTAGGCCTGCAGGTCCATTCACTCACCGTGGTAGAAATCTCGCACTACGTGAACCTCGATGCGATGGGCATGCACGAGCTCGTCGCGGCCGGCGACGTGCATCCACGGGAGTTGGTCACGGCCGCCATCACCTGCATCGAAACGCACGACCCGGCCGTCAACGCCGTGTCCTGGCGACGGTACGACCAGGCGCTTCGCGAGTCCGAGAAGCCGCTCCCCGACACGCCGGTCGCCGGCGTCCCCTTCCTGATCAAGGACATGGGCCAGACGTTGGCCGGGGCTCCGACCACGCTCGGGTCGCGGATGCGCGAGTTCGTGGTGGCGAGCGAGGACTCCAACCTCGTCGCCCGCTACAAGGCTGCCGGCCTGCTGATCGTCGGTCAGACCAGCGCCCCCGAGTTCGGCGCCGCCGCCGACACCAAGCCTCTGTTGCACGGCCAGACCAACAACCCGTGGGATCTCAGTCGCTCGCCGGGAGGGTCGAGCGGTGGGGCGGCCGCCGCGGTCGCCTCCCGGTACGTCCCGGTGGCGCACGCCTCCGACGGCGGCGGCTCGATCCGCATCCCCGCCTCGATGTGCGGGCTCTTCGGCCTGAAGCCGACTCGCGGGCGCACACCGAAGGGTCCCGGCGCCGCTGAAGGCTGGTTCGGCATGTCGGTGGATCACGTCGTGGGCCTGAGCGTGCGCGACAGCGCGGCGCTGCTCGATCTCACTGCTGGCCCTGACCCCGGCGCGCCCTATTACGCCGCCCCGCCGTCGCGGCCTTTCCTCTCCGAGGTGGGCTCGCCGCCCGGCCCGCTCAAGATCGCCGTGTCGACCGAACCCCTGCTCGCAGATTCGATGCACCGCGTCTGCCGCAAGGCCGTCGACGACGCCGCCGCACTCCTCGAGGACCTGGGGCACGAGGTGGAGGTCGACCAGCCGGACGTCCCGGCCACCGCTCTGCGCGAAGCGATGTCGCTCATGGTGGCCGCCGACACTGCGGCGGCCATCGACGAAGCAGCGGCGGCCGCGGGCCAGCCCGTCGACGAGGCGCGGTTCGAGCACGCCATGTGGGTGATCGGGCTCGTCGGCCGACGCCTCAGCGCCGCCGATCTGGCCAAGGCGCTCGCACTGGTCAAGAACGTCGGGCGTGTCACCGCTCCCTTCTTCGAGCGTTACGACGTCTTCGTGCAACCGACGCTGGCTCGGCCTCCGTGGAAGCAGGGTGCGCTCGATCCCAACCGGCGCGATCAGCTCGCCCTGTCCCTCATCAAGCGATTACCGGGCCGCCGGGCCGCCCAGGTGGCGGTACGGGCCGTGGCCGCAGGGTCGTTGGATGCGATCCCCAACACCCCGTTGTGGAACGCCACCGGCCAGCCGTCGATGTCGATGCCGCTGACCTGGCACGACGGCCTTCCGATCGGCGTGCAGTTCACCGGGCGCTACGGGGACGAGGCAACGCTCTTCCGACTGGCCGCGCAGCTCGAGGAGGCGCGCCCGTGGATCGACCGTCTCCCCCCGCTCGTGGCGTCCTAGGCCTCGAGTACTGGTCCTCAGGACGCGGTACCCGGTGCCTCCAACTCAGGAAGCCGCGGCCGCTCGGCGCAGAGAGCTTCGACGTCGGCCGGGTCGGTGGGCACGCCCTGGGTCATGATCTCGGCGCCGTTCTCCATGATCAGCACGTCGTCCTCGATGCGGACGCCGATGCCACGGAATTCGGTGGGCACCGGGTGGGTGACCTTGGGGGCGGCGTCCTTCTCCTGCTTCTCGAGCTCCTTGGCCTTGGCGGCGCCCAGCATCATGCGGCGCTCGACCCACTCGTCCACGTCGTACTCGAGCATCGAGAGCTCCACGGTCTCCCGCTCCGGATCCACGTAGATGCCCGGCTCGACGGTGAACGACATGCCCGGTTCGAGGTGGCGAGGCTTGCCGTCCAAGCCGTATGTCCCGGCGTCGTGCACGTCCATGCCGAGCCAGTGCCCGGTGCCGTGCATGAAGTACTCCCGGTAGAGGTGCATCCGCATCACGTCCTCGACGGGGCCGGGCAGCAGCCCCAGGTCGACCAGGCCGCGGCTGATCGTCTCGACGCTGGCCTGATGGACGTCCTTGAGCGTGGACCCGGCGATCGCCCGCTCGAGCGAGTCGTGTTGGGCGGCCAGCACCACGTCGTAGATCGCTCGTTGTGCCGTCGTGAAGGTGCCGTTGGCCGGGAAGGTGCGGGTGATGTCGGACGAGAAGTAGCCGAACTCGGCGCCGGCGTCGATCAGCAGCAGGTCGCCGTCGGCGATCCGTCGATCGTTCTCGGTGTAGTGGAGGATGCAGGCGTTGGCCCCCGACGCCACGATGGCCGGGTACCCGTCGCGCATCGAGCCCCGCATCCGGAACACGTACTCCAGGGCTGCCTGCACCTGGTACTCGTGGAGGCCGGGGCGGGTGAAGCGCATCGCCTCGGCATGGCCCTCGGCCGTGATCCGGCAGGCCTCCCTGAGCCGGTCCGCTTCCTCCGGGGTCTTGCGGAGCCGCAGCTCGTGGAGCAGAGGGGCGGCGTCGCGCACCTCGGTGGGGACGACTCGTCCGTACCGGTCGGACAGGCCGCGCATGCCCTGCACCGTCTTGACGACCCGCGAGCGGGTGGCCGCATCACCCAGCGGCGTGTAGACCGACGACCGTCCCACCAGACGCTGCTTGAGGCGGGCGTCGAGCTCCTCGAGGGGGTAGGCGGCGTCGGCACCGAAGCGCTCCTTGGCTCCCTCCACGCCGGCCCGGCGCCCGTTCCAGATCTCCATCTCACGATCGCGGGGCCGGACGAACAGGACGTACTGCTCGCTCGAGGCCGCCGGATCCAGGAGGAGCACCGCGTCGGGCTCGTCGAATCCGGTCAGGAAGAAGAAGTCGCTGTCCTGACGGAAGGCGTGGTCGACGTCGTGATTGCGAGGGGTCTCACGGGCGGCGCCGAGCACCGCCACCCCATCACTGAGGAGCTCGGCGAAGCGCTCGCGGCGCTCGGCATGGGCGCGTTGGTCACTGCTCATCGGCCGGAGGCTACCCAGAACCCGCCACCGCTCCGCGCGGGACCACGGCCAGATCCACGATCAGCGGCAGGTGATCCGAGCCGAAGCTGTCGGCGACCCGGCGGTCGACCACCGCGATGCCATCGGTGTGCACGAGGTGATCGATCGGGATGCGAAGGAAGATGTTGCCGGACGGCCATGTGGGTTGCAGGCCGAATCCCTCGAGCGAGTTCTCCAGGTTGCCCACCTCCAGCAGCCGTTGGAACGACCAGGAGAACGGTGTCGCGTTGAAGTCTCCTGCGACGATCACGCGCTCGTCCTGGCCGGCCGCCCACTCGCCCAGCGCCAGCAGTTCACGATCACGCGCTTCCGAGCGGGCGCTGCCGTACGGCGACAGTGCGTGAACACCCAGCACGGTGACGACCTCTCCGTCCACCTCGACCGTCACGGCAGGGGTGGCGCGTCGGATGACCTCCTCGAACCGCACCTCGCTCCCTTCGGGGACCAGCGCCATCGTGCCGAAGGGCTCGCCGTTCTCGAACTCCGGCCCGACGATCGTCCAAGGCAGGTCGGCGCGCTCGACGAGCCTGCGCCACCGGCTCGTCGCCTCGTGCAGGAACACGATGTCGGCGTCGGTGGTGGCGAGCCAGGCGACCGCCTGGCGAGCGTTCTCGGCGGCTCCCGCCCGGACGTTGTACGAGGCGATGCGCAGGTCTCGGTCGACCGACGCGCCGGCGCCACCGGCGAAGAGCGGCACGATGGGGACGACGTTGACCGCCACGATCGCCAGGCCCAACACCACGAGCGAACGCAGTCGAAGCGCCAGCGCTCCGATGACCACGCCGGTCCCCATGATGCTGAGCTGAATGCGGAAGTTGGCGACGGCGTCGAGCACCCACCACCACTCGCCGGCGAACGCCAGGACGCTGGCGACCAGGACCGCGATGCCCACGAACGCCAATGGCACACCTGCGGTCCAGGTGGCGGAGCGGCTGGGCGGTTCCGAAGGAGGCAGCATCGACGCGAGGCTGCCAGAGATCGTGACCTATTCGATCGTTGGAGGCCTAGAGGGTCTCGTACCAGTCGGCCAGCGCCCACCCGATGTCGTCGGGTGAGTCCTCCTGGATGAAATGGATCCCCGGCACCGTCACCTCGGTCTGGTTGGGCCACTGGCGGCAGAGTTCCCGCTGTCGGCCCACCAGGATCGACCCCGGGTCGGCGTTGATGAAGAGCTTGGGGATCTCCGACGAAGCCATGAAGTCCGAGTACCGGCTCACGATCTCGTGGGTGTCTGCCGGCTCGCCGTCGATCGGGATCTGGCGCGGCCACGTGAGGGTGGGCCTGCGGTCCTCACCGGGCCGTTCGAACGGCTTGCGGTACTCCTTCATCTCGGCTTCGGTCAGATCGCGTATCACCGAGGCGGGCAGGATGCGCTCGACGAAGAAGTTCTTCTCCAGGACCATGCCCTCGCCGGCCTCCGACCGCATGGCCTGGAAGACGCTCCGGGCGGCCTCCGGCCAGTCCGCCCAGGTCACCGGCGCCACGATCGCCTCCATGTAGGCGATTCCCTTCACGGCCGACGGATAGCGCGAGACCCAGTCGAAGCCGAGTGCCGAGCCCCAGTCATGGACCACCAGGGTGACGTTCTCGCCGGCGCCCACCAGCTCGATGAAGGCGTCGAGGTACTGGCGGTGCTGGAGGTACCGGTAGGTCGCCGCATCCGAAGCCGGGATCTTGGCCGAGTCGCCCATGCCGATGAGATCGGGAGCGATGCAGCGACCGAACTTGCGCATGTGGGGCATGACGTTGCGCCACAGATACGACGACGTCGGATTGCCGTGAAGGAACAGGATCGGGTCGCCCTTGCCCATCTCGACGTAGGCCATGTCGAGGCCGAGCACCTGTTGGATCTTCTTCTTGGTCGCCACCGCACGCACCTCCGGGGTCGAGAGGCAAGATACCCGCCGGTCGCCGCCAGCAACAGGGCCGATCGGCTCAGGCAGCGTGCGCGACGTCGGCGGCGGCCGGGACGGTGAACCAGAAGGTGGCGCCGTGGGGCTCGACCGGCTCGAAGCCCATCTGACCGCCCATCGCGGCTGCCAGGTCGTGGGCGATCGACAACCCGAGGCCGAAACCGGCGCCGCTGCCGCCGGCCTGCTCGAAGCGCTGGAAGATCCGCTCCCGATCCTCCGGCCGCACGCCCCTCCCGTTGTCCGACACCTCGATCCGGTAGTGCGTCGTCTGGCGCCGGGCCCGCACGTTGACCCGGGTCCCCCCGTACTTGGCGGCGTTCTCGGAGAGGTTGCGCACCACCTGGGAGAGGCGCAGTTCATCGGCCCGGACCACGGCGTCCGCCGGAACGTCCAGCGACACCTGCTTGTCGACGCTGGCGAAGATCACATCGACGACGCCCTGCAACGTCGGCCGGAGCTCGACATCGGCGACGTTGAGCGACAGCTGCTCGGCTTCGAGCTTGGACACGGTCAGCACGTCCTCGACCAGGGCCGAGAGGTGGCGGGCCTGGTCGCCGACGATCTCGAGGTATTCGTGGATCTCGTCCTCGCTCATCGCCGAGAAGTCGCCCCGCAGCATCTCGACGAATCCGGAGATCGCGGTCAGCGGCGAACGGATCTCGTGCGACACGTTGGCCAGGAACCTGAGCTGGCGCGCCGCCTCTCGCCGACTCTGAATCGCCCGCTCCCGATCCTTTCGCATCCGCCGAACCGCCAGGGCAACGGAGCCGGCCGCCACGACGAGCGATGCGGCGATGAGGAGCCGCAGCGACGTCACCGACGATCTAGCGGCGTCGAGCTGGACCTGGGCGGCATCGAGCTCTGCGGCGGCCAGCTGGTCGAAGAACGCCGCCGACGCCTCGACGACGCGCCGGGCCGCCACGGACACATCGGCCAGCGTGGCGGGTGGCGCTTCGCCGGCCGCGGCCGCTCCGGTCGCCACCCACTCGTCTGCAGCGCGCACGATCAGCTCGGAGGACATCGTGTTCAGCTCGCGCAAACCCACGACGACCCGACTGTCGGCGGTGTCGATGAGGCGGTCACCGAGCGGCACGAGCGGCGCAGAGCCCGCCTCGGCCGCCTGGTTGATGTCGAACCACATCCATTCGGCGAGAGAGCCGGGCGGACCGGAGACCGCCCCGTCGTGGACCGCCTGTCCGCCGGCGATGCGTTCGAACCGGAAGGCGTCGAAGGACAGCTCGGCGAGGACCGCATCGAGCAGCGACACGCGGTCGGTTGACACGAGATCGCGAACGCCGGTCGGAGCGCAGCACAAGGCGTCGTCGAGGGCCAGGAACGCATCGAATCGCTCGGCCTGTGTCAGGCCGGCATGGGTCGGGTCCTCCAGTCCGACGAGGCCTTCGAGGTAGGCAGCCGCCGGCGCCGCCAGGGGGCCACCGTCGTCGCGGATCGAGACGAGGACATCGGTGAGCTCCTGGAGGGCCATCACTCGATTGCGGCTGAGGGCGATCGAAGGTTCGTTCCCCGCATAGGCCCCCGTCAGCGCCGCGATGCGCTCCTCGGACAGCTCGTGGAGGGCGGCCGCCCGCGCCCGGAGAATCCGGAGTGCCTCGACCTCGGCGGCCACGTCACCGACCTCCGTGCGGGCGCGTTCGTGCTGCAGCACGAAGAAGCCGCCGGCGAGCATCGCGACGAGCGCGAGCACCAGCAGCCACAAGAACGACGTGTGGCGACGAACCGGGGTCATCAGGTCCTGTTATCGGCACGCCGATCCCCGAAATCCAGTCCTGCGATCGGGCGGGGCGCTCAGCTGAGGCGGGCTCGCAGGGTGGCGATCTGGTGCTCGACGCTGTCGAAGCTGCCGCCACCGGCGGTGCGACGCCGGCGCACCGACGACACCGGGTCGAGCAGATCGAGATCGCTCGGCTGGAATCGCTCGTCGGCCGCCATCAGGTCTTCCGGGCCGGCGTCGCCCAACGACCGTCTCCCATCGGCGGCGAGGGCCTGCACCAGTCGACCGACGGCACCGTGCGCCTCGCGAAACGGCACCCCGCGGAGCACCAGGGCATCGGCCAGGTCGAGTGCCGTCACGGCGGCGTCGGCGGACGGCGGATGGAACACGGCGCTGGCCATGAGGGCCGTCATCGCCTCCAACGCTCCCGCCAGCGCATCGTCGATTGCGAACAGCGCCGGCTTGTCTTCCTGAAGGTCGCGGTTGTAGGTCAAGGGCAGGCCCTTCTGCATCGTGAGCAGGGCCGTGAGCTGACCGATCGCCGTCGCTGCCTTCCCCCGGGTCAGCTCGGCGATGTCAGGGTTCTTCTTCTGCGGCATGGCCGACGATCCGGTCGTGAGCGAGTCGGCGAACGTCGCCCAGCCGAACTCGGTGCTCGCCCAGAGGATGCACTCCTCGGCGAGGCGGGAGAGGTGCACCAGCGACTGGGTGGCGGCGAAGGCGTACTCGGCGACATGGTCTCGTGCCGCCACCGTGTCCATCGAATTCTCGAAACGCCCGGACATCTCGAGCAGCCGGGCAGATCGATCCGGATCGAGCGGCAGACTCGACCCACCCAGCGCGCCGGCCCCGAGCGGGGAGACGTCGATGCGGGCCGATGCTTCGCGGAAGCGCTCGACATCCCGCAGCGCCATCCACGCGTGGGCGAGGAGGTGGTGGGCGAGCGGCACCGACTGGCCTTGCTGGAGGTGGGTGTAGGCGGGCACCACCGTCTCGCCGACGTCCTCGGCGGTCTCGACCATGACCCGGGTGAACGCCTCGAGCTGCTCGATGCGCGCCGCCGCAGAACGCTTCAGGTAGAGGCGCATGTCGAGCGCCACCTGATCGTTGCGGGAGCGGCCCGTGTGCAGCTTGCCCGAGAGGGGACCGATCAGCTCTCCGAGCCGACGCTCCACGGCCGAGTGGACGTCTTCGTCGGCGTCGGAGAACTCGAACTCCCCCGCGGTGGCCTCGCCGAGGATGGCCTCGAGGGCGTCCTGGATCTGCTGGGCGTCGTCGGCGGTCAGGATCCCGACCTCGCCGAGCATGGTCACATGCGCCAGCGACCCGGTGACATCGTCCACCAGCAGGCGCCGATCGGCGTGGTCGACGGTGAATCGCCAGAGCACGTCGTCGGGACGCTCCGTGAACCGTCCACCCCAGAGCGTCACGAGGGCGTCGAACTCCCGGCAGGGTTGTACCTGGAGGTACAGCCGAACCTAAGGATCGTCACTCGCCCTCCCCGAGGCGGTGCTCGGCCAGGGTGCGGAGGCGGAGGGCGTTGAGGCGGATGAAGCCCGACGCGTCGGACTGGTCGTACACCGAGTCCTCCTCGAACGTCACCGTCGCCTGGTCGTACAGCGCGTCGGTGTCCGAGCGCCGGCCGATGATCGAGCAGTTGCCCTTGTACAGCTTCAGCCGGGCGTCACCGGAGACCCGCTTCTGGAGGTCGTCCATGAACTGCTGCAGCGCTTCGCGCTCGGGGGAGAACCAGAACCCGTTGTAGACCATCTCGGCGTATCGCGGTACCAGCTCGTCGCGCAGGTGCGCCACCTCACGGTCGAGCGTGATCGACTCCACGGCCCGGTGGGCATGATGCAGGATCGTGCCGCCCGGCGTCTCGTACACGCCCCGGCTCTTCATGCCCACGAACCGGTTCTCGACGATGTCGACCCGGCCCACTCCATGCCGCCCGGCGACCTCGTTGCAGTGAGTGAGGAGCGCCACCGGGTCCATCTCGACGCCGTCCACCGCCACCGCATTGCCCCGGTCGAAGGTGATCGTGATCTCTTGTGCCTCGTCGGGGGCGTCTTCGGGATCGGTCGTCATCTTGAACATCCCGGCCGGCGGAGCCACCCAGGGGTCCTCCAGCACCCCTCCCTCGTAGGAGATGTGCAGCAGGTTGGCGTCCATCGAGTACGGCTTCTCCGGCGTCACCGGCACCGGAATGTCGTGCTTCTCGGCATAGGCGACCAGATCGGCTCGCCCTCGCATCGACCACTCCCGCCACGGCGCCACGACTTGGATGTCCGGCTTCAGCGCGTAGGCCGACAGCTCGAACCGAACCTGGTCGTTGCCCTTGCCGGTGGCCCCGTGCGAGATCGCCTCGGCGCCGAACTTCTCGGCCGCCCTGACGAGGCCCTTGGCGATGACCGGGCGCGCCAGCGAGGTGCCCAGGAGGTAGTAGTTCTCGTAGGTGGCGTTGGCGCGTATGGCCGGCCACACGTACTCGGTGACGAACTCCTCGGTCAGGTCCTCGGCGATCGCCTCCACCGCCCCGGTCGCGTAGGCCTTCTCGATCGCCTCGCCGACCTCCTCGCCCTGCCCGACGTCGGCTGTGTAACAGACGACCTCGTACCCGCGCTCCTCGATCAGCCACTTGAGGATGATCGAGGTGTCGAGGCCCCCCGAATACGCCAGGACCACTCGCTTCATCCGTCTGCTCCCATCTGTTCGAGCTGGTCGGCCACCGCCCGCCCGCCGGTCGCCTCGTCGGCGATGACCAGCATGGTGTCGTCGCCGGCGACCGTGCCGAGGGCTCCTTCGAGGCCGTGGGCGTCGATCGCCAGGGCCACCACGTGAGCGGCTCCG
>JBPEXB010000585.1:0-2855 GCA_052032125.1 Acidimicrobiia bacterium | reverse complement strand
CCCCCGACCTCGGCACACTTCCCTGGGGAGGGAAGACCTAGGCGGTGTCCTGCTCGCCCTTGATGACGGCCTTGACGCCGTCGACCCCGCTGGCGGCCACGTCACGTACTGCGTGGACGGCCGTCTCGCCGATCTCCTCGGCGGCTTCCAGTGCACCGGTGGCGGCCGCCGAAGCGGCATCCTCCAGGCTCAGGCCGACGTCCTTGGCACCCGAGATGGCACCGGAGATGGCGCCACGGGTGACGTCGATGACGTCCGCACCGACCTCACCGGCACCCTTCACGAGGCCGCGAGCCGTGTCCTTGGCAGCCGTCAGGGCGTCGCCGCCGATCTCGGCGGCACCGGCGATGGCGCCGGACACCGTGCCGGAGGCGGTCCCGATGACGTCGCCACCGAGCTCCTTCACACCGCTCACTGCGGAGTGACCCAGAGCGAACGCACCCTCGGCCAGGCTGACGCCCGTGTCCTTGGTCGCACTGATCAGGCCTTCGGCGATGCCGGACGCAGCCCGGGTCGCATCGGCGCCGACGGCGCCCGTGCCCTTGATGGCAGCGCGGACGGTGTCCGACAGCGTGCCGACGGTGACCTGGGCCACCTCGCCGACGCCCTCGACCACACCGACCACCACACCCTTGACGGTGCGGACCAGACCGGTGCCGACGTCGTGGACGGCCTTGAGGGCGCCCTCGACCACCTTGGCGGCCGTGCCGGTCACGGAACCGGCTACGTCGCCGGCCCCCTCGAGGGTCGTCACGGTGGCGTCGCGTGCGACTTCCGCCGCACCGCCGACGATGCCGCCCGTGCCCTTGAGCAGGCCAGAAATGCTCTTGCGAACCCGGCCCTCGGTGTCGTTCTCAGCCATGTTGCTCCTCTCTGCAATCTCGTGGGCTCTCCCACGTGGCCGTTGGCAGAGACTATGGGGCCGAGGCGCTCGCCGGTCCATGACATGGAGACGGCGCCGACTGCCACGTCGGTGGCGGGGTTGTTGCGGCCCCCGGCAGGGCTGCGACGGCGCCTGGCAGGGTCCTGCCAGCGATCTGCCATCGTCGCCGTTATGGTCGGGGACCATGGCGGAACGGGTGTCGGTGGTCGGCGGAACGCCCACGTGGCGACGCGGCATGGTGTCGCTCCTCGGCGACGCCGGCTACACCACGGTCGAGTCGGAGTCCATCCCCGCCTGGGAACCGGGTCGAGGCGTGCAGGCGGTGATCGCTGCGATCACCGGCGACGACGACCTTGCCGCCCTTCGCGTGCTCACCGAGGCGCATCCCCACATCCCGGTCGTGGCGGTGCCCAACGAGGTGACGGTGAGCGGGTTGGCGGAGGCCGTGCGGGCGGGGGCGGTGGTGGCCGTCGATTCCGACGAGGCGCTCGACACCTTCGTGGCGGTGATCGAAGCGGCGGTGAAGGACCGGGCGCTGGTACCTGCCCGGGTGTTGAAGGCGCTCGCCTCGCGAGTGCCGACCGTGCCTGATCCCTCGGCGTGGGTCAGCCCCGACGAGTCGCGCTGGCTGCGCCGTTTGGCCGAGGGTGTCACGGTGGCCGACCTCGCAGAGGAGATCGGCTACAGCGAGCGTGAGACCTTCAGGATGCTGAAGGAGACCTACAGTCGCATCGGAGCCACCAACCGCACGGAGGCGATCATCTGGGCGACCCGCAACGGGCTGCTCGACGCCGAGCACGAGCACCACTGACATCCCTCAGGGGTCTCAGGGATGTCTCGGGGGAACCCCTCATGGAAACCTCACCGTCAGAGGCACATGATCTGATCATGACCAAGGAGGTCGTGATGACACAGGAGGCAATGATGACCGACGAGGGCGCCGAGGCCGGCACCGAGGCGACCGGGCCCGCCGGGGAACCGACCCGCACGGTGCAGATCACCTCGCAGACCAAGAACATGGGAGTGGTGGCTCACCTGTCCGCGTTCGTCATGTTCATCGGGATCCCGTCACTGCTCGGGCCCCTGGCGATCTGGCTCTTCAACCGGGACAACGCCCACGTCGAGTACCACGCCCGCGAGGCGCTGAACTTCAACCTGTCGATGACCATCTATGCCATCGCCTCGGCGATCGCGGTGCTCGTCATCGTCGGGATCGTGCTGCTCCCGCTCGTCTTCCTCGCCTGGTTGATCCTGACGGTGGTCGCCGCGGTGAAGGCCTCGAACGGCGAGTACTACCAGTACCCCTTCACCATCAGGTTCGTCAGCTAGGGGGTTGCACCGCGGTACCGAGTACCTGGTACCGACCGCCCGGCCGAGAGGCCGGGCGGTCTCGTCTGTCGGTCGAAGTTCCCTCTAGACGGCCCCTCCGCGCGGGCGTACATTCCGCGCGTTGAGACGATCCGTGCTCCGGGGTCGCTCCGGGCGCACGGCAGCAGCCGGGCATCGACCCGGCAGGAGGAGGCCCACGATGGCCGTCACGACAGCGGTCGATTTCAAGGCCGAGGTCAAGAAGCTCCTCGAACACTTCGACCGGCAGCAGCATGCCGAGTTGAAGGAGATGTTCGCCGACGACTCCCAAGGCGTCGACGAGATCTCGGGAGGATGGGTACGGGGCAAGTCCAAGTTGGACTCGTACTTCAAGAAGCTCGAGGAGATGGGCGTCTCGGACATCCACAGCAAGACCCGCGACTTCGACACCAAGGTCTGGGACGACATCGCGCTCGTCACCTGCATCACCGACCAGACCTACAAGATGGGCGGCAAGCCGATCTCGATCAGCGCACCGATGTCGGTGCTGTTCCGCCGCCACCGCGGCGACTGGAAGATCCAGCTGATCCACGCCGTGCCGCTCCCCGAGATGAGCTGACCGATTCTCACGACCTGAGTGACCCCCAGTACTGAGTACCAAGTA
>JBPEXB010000584.1:0-1647 GCA_052032125.1 Acidimicrobiia bacterium | reverse complement strand
ACCGAGCCGATCCGGTGCCATGAGGGCGCCCGCCCCGAGATCGCCGCCGTCGATCGCCTGGAACAGGCCCGGTCCCCACTTGCGCACGTCCTCCGTTGCGCACCCGAGTGCGATCCTGCCGCCGCCCTCGTCGAACGCCGCCCGGAATGCCGGTGCGATGGTGCCGTCACCGGCCCCGATCTCCGTGCAGTTGGCGTTGGCGGTGGACCAGGTGAGGAAGCCCATCCCGACGACGAGCGCCACGCCGACGATGCTGATGAGCGTCACCTCCCGGCGAGTGAACCGAACCGTCTCTTCGGGGTCGGGCAGCTCGCGGGCGGGGCGGGTGCGGGTGGGGACCTCCGGGTGGATGCTGAGGATGTCGTCGGTGGCCAGGTCCAACCCCGAGGCGAGCGCGGCGCACTTCTCGACCGGGATGCGCTTTCCGCTCTCCCAGTTGAAGATCGTGCCTCGCGACACGCCCACCCGGCTGGCCAGCTGTTGCCTGGTCAGCCCGGCGCGTTTGCGCTCGTCCTTGATGCGTTCTGCGATCTCGAACCACGGATCGAAATCCGGGTCGGTGTCATCGAGCATCCGCCGCTGCCCCTCCACCGAGATTCCTACCAAGCCTCGTGCCGGTTGTGTCGACAGGCTTCCGACAAGGTGTCGGATACCCAGCATTATGGTGTCTCGATGACCGCCGTGCGCCCCCTGCCGCCCGTTCGCGTCAACCGTCTCGCCTACAGCGGCCTGGCGTCGACGGTCGTCGTCTGGATGGCGGCCATCCACGGCATCGGCTGGTTGGCCGGCCAGTACTTCTCGCTGCGCATCGGGTTCCACCCCGTGTGGTTTCTCGAGTGCACCACCTGTCTCCCGCGGGGCGGGTGGCTCCCGACCGGATGGCCGCTGGTGGGCGGCATGTCGGTGTGGCTGGTCGCGGCGGTGGTCGTCGCGGCGGTCCTGGCGAGAGGGCGCCGGACCGGCATGGACGGCAGCACCTTCCGGGCGTTGGCGATGGCGGGTGCCGTGGCGATGGCGGTGTTCGCGGCGCTGGCCCTCGACACCCGGTACCCGGGCTCACTCCCGTCGGTGATCGTGGCCGTGCTCCCGGCGGCCGTGGCTGCGCTGTCCTTCGGGGCGGCGTCAGCCGCGCCGTTCGACGGCGTCGTGTCCGCTCGTGAGCCCGATCGCCTGACTCCCTGGTCGCGGTCGGCGGCCGGGCTCGGGGCGCTGGCGATGGCGCTCCTCGGCGGCCTGGTGTCGGTAGCGGCGATCGGCGTGTCGCTCGCCGCGTACGGGAGGGCAACCGACAGCCGCAACCGGCGAGCGGCCGTGGCGGGGCTCATTCTCGGGTCGCTGAGCTTCGTCCTTCGCTGGAACCTCAGCGGCCGCTACCCGTGGCTCGGCATCTTGGGCTGAACACCGGCCTTTTGCCCCGGTTTTGCGGCCTTCCTCCACCGTGACCTCATGCCTGCCGGGACCTGTGTCCCGACGGGTCGGGACGAACGGAGGTCTTCATGCGGCGGTTCATGCTCTCGATCTCGATGGGGCTGATGCTCCTCGTGGCGTGCGGTGGCGGTGAGGAGGCTTCGGAACCCGCTGGCCAGGGCGCGAATGTGACTCTGGCAGTTGCCGAAGAGACCACGACGACGCCGACAGCGGCAGTCA
>JBPEXB010000583.1:0-6234 GCA_052032125.1 Acidimicrobiia bacterium | reverse complement strand
GACGAGCTGGGTGCCCGGTTCGGAGTGACGGCCAGGCCGTCCTACTGCGGGATGGCCGCCCGGATGCGGTCGAGCACGGCGAGCGGGATGAAGCCGTAGTGATAGAAATCGGCGCGCACTGCGCCGACCGACGCGATCGTGTTCAGTTTCGCCGCCAGGTTCTCGGCCGAGTCGCAATCGGGCACCATCGGGCGGATCCCGGCGGTCAGCCGGCTGCCGTCGCCGAGGAGCCCGGCATAGGCCGCGAGGTCGAATCGCGCCCGCTCGGGGTCGGCCGCGTAGGCCAGCGCCATCAGGTCCGTGCGTTGCCCGACGTCGGCGAGGTTCGTGCCGAACATCCAGGCGGATTCGGCGGCGGGAGCGCCGGTGGGCTTGCCCGTGGCGTAGCCCTTCATCGCACCGGATGGGTCGACGAACTCGAAACGCACGTTGCGCTCGGCCGCCACCTGGCGCACCTCGTCGACCAGTGACGTGACGGTGGCGGCGCGGACATCGAGGTATCCACCCATCTCCCCGCCGGCGAGTGCACCGATCTCTTCTTCGAGCAGCTCCTCGGTGTGCAGAGGAGCGCCCCCGTCGAAGATCTGCTGCAGCTGTTCCCGGACATGGTGTTGGACACGGTCCGCATCGACGCCCGACTCGTGCGCCGCAGCCCGGCAGTGGGGGCAGAAGCACAGGCCGAACAGGTAGTAGGCGATGGATCCGAAGTCGATGAAGTACCGCTCGTGGTGGTGGCCGTGCTGGAACAGACCGAAGTGGAGCGACTCGGCGATGATCGTGTCGACCCCGCGCTCGGAGATGTCGGCCGTGAGATGGCGTGCGTAGGCGCGGACCTCGGGCCGCGACGGGCACAGGTCACTGATGTAGGGATCGCCGAACGCGTTGTGCACGGCGAACTCCGGATGATCTGAACCCAACCGCGTGTTGTGGCAGTACACCGTCCAGGCGTGGGCCGACATCGACCGGTCATGTGCTCGCTCGGCGGCGATCTCCAGGACGTCGTCGTGCTGAGCGAGCTCGCTGACCACGGGCGTGATCTCCCCGTACCTGCCGGACGGGCGGAAGTAGACCGCCCCTCCCTCCAGGAACCGGACCTTGCGCGTCGGGCTGTGGGGGAACACGTCTCGTCCGTGGTGGTACGCCGCCGCCATGCTGATGCCCGTGATGCCGGCCCGGTGTGCGAGGTTGTCGAGCACCACGTCGTAGCCCTCGTCGACGAGGTCGTACGCGAAGACGAAGGCCGAAGTCCGCATGGTGCGGACCCTACCGACCGGGCCTTCGACTGAGCGCGGTCACACCACGGTCGTCACCCGGACTCGTCGACCCGCTGATACACCCGCACGTAGTCGACGAACATGTACGCCGGGAATTCGAGATCGAGCGCGATGTTGCCGGCGAACGTCCCGCCCACGGCCAGGTTGAGCAGCATGAAGAAGGGCCGATCGAACACCCACTCCCGGTTGGGCCCCACGATGTCGCGAGGCGCCTCCCAGTAGGGCTCGCCGTCGAAGTACCACGTGATGCCTTCCTCGTCCCACTCGACCGCGTAGGTGTGGAACTCGTCGGCGATCGGGAACTCCTGGCGGTTCCACTTCCCGAGGCTCCCGGCGCCGGCGTAACCAGGTCCGTGGATGGTGCCGAAGACCAGGTCGGGCTCCCGACCCACGTACTCCATCACGTCGATCTCCCCGATGAAGGGCCAGTTGCTGTCGATCGGGTTGTCAGGATCGCGTTCGAAGTCGGCCCCGAGCATCCAGAAGGCGGGCCACAGGCCGGCGCCTGCCGGCACCTTCACCCGGGCCTCGAAGAACCCGTACTGGAACTCTTGGAGATCCTCGGTCTTGAGGCGCGCCGAGGTGTAGTACGAGTTCTCGAACCGCTCGAATCGGGCCTCGATGACGAGCAGGCCGTCCTGGAGACGAGCGTTCTCGGGTCGGTCGGTGTAGTACTGCGCCTCGCCGTTGCCCCACCCCCAGCCCCCGATGTCGTAGGTCCAGTTGTCCAGGTCGATCTCGTCGCCGTCGAACTCGTCGTTCCACACCAGCTCGAACCCTTCGGGAGGCTCGATCGGGATGGGCTCGGGTGCCGCGATGGCCAGGGTCGTGGTCGTCGTGGTCGCCTCGGTCGACGTGGTGGTGGCCTCCGTGGTGGTCGTCGTCGTGGCGGCCGTCGTGGTCGTCGTGGCCGCGGTCGTGGTCGGCGCCGAGGTCGTCGTCTCCTGGGAGGCGTCGCCGCCACACGCAGACGCAACCAGCGCCAGCGTCAGCAGGACTGCCGGGGTGCGGGTGCCTCTGGTGATCATGCGATTCCTTTCATGAAGCCGATCGATCGCTGCGTTCGAGTCCGTCGGGGCCGCGCGGGCTGAGCTGGGCGGTGATGCCCCCATCGACATAGATCACCTGGCCGGTGATGTAGGCGGCATCGTCCGAGGCCAGGAAGGCGACCAGCGCGGCGATGTCGTCGGGGGTGCCGCTCCTGCCGAGCGGGATGCGCTCGGCGGTCGTGCTGGCCGACGCCGGATCGGCCACCGGCCGCCCGGTGTCCGTGACGCCTGGGCCGATGGCGTTGACGCGAATCCCGAACCCGCCGAGGTCGACTGCCATCGCTCGGGTCAGGGCGTCGATCGCGCCCTTCGTGACGTCATAGGGGAACGCCCGATGATGGGCTCGGACGGCGCCCACCGAGGAGAGGTGGACGATGCTCCCGCCGCCTCCGCCGTCGCGCATGATGGCCGCGGCTCGCTGGGAGCAGAGGTACGGCCCTCGGACGTTGGTGGCGAGCTGCTCGTCGAGCAACGAGTCGTGCTCCTCGAGGAGGCGTACCCGGCGGAGATCAGCGGCGTTGTTGACCAGGAGATCGACGGTGCCGTGGCTCGAGAGTGCGCCAGCGAACAGCGCATCGACGTCGGCGGTGCGCCCCACGTCTGCCTGCACTCCCGTGATCTCGCCACCGGCTTCGCGGAGCTGCTCGACGGTGCCGTCGAGGGTCGGCTCGTCGATGTCGACCGCCACCACCCGCATGCGTTCTGAGACCAAGCGCTTTGCGATCGCACGTCCGATGCCGCGGGCCGCCCCGGTGATGACGGCCACCGCACCTTCGAGCTCGGGATACCGGCGCGGCGGAGGGGCTCCTCGGCCGGTCACGCGACGGGCCTCATGGCCGGGCCGGCCCGCCGTCGGGCAACCGGGTCTGGGTCCACTGCTCGACGATGTCCTGGCACGGGTGGCGGGCCGCCAGCGCCTCGTCGACGTCGATGCCGAGCCCTGGCTGATCGTTGGGGTACAGGTAGCCATCCCGGACCGACGGCAGTCCGGGGAACATCTCGTGCTCGAGCTCGGTCGGCCGGTACCACTCGTGGATACCGAAGTTGGGGGACGCCAGCTCGAGATGCAGGTTGGCCGCATGGCCCACCGGCGACGTGTCGCTCGGGCCGTGCCATGCCGTGCGTACCCCGAACATCTCGGCGAAGGAGGCGATCTTGCGGGCCGGGGTGAGACCGCCGATCTGACTGATGTGCATCCGCACGAAGTCGATCGAACGGTCGACGATCAGCGGCCGCCACTCGTGGGGGTTGTTGAACAGCTCTCCCATCGCCAGGGGGACCGCACTCTGGCTCCGGATCGTCGGGAACCAGCCGATGTCCTCGGGGGCGAGCGGGTCCTCGAGGAAGAAGAGCCGGTAGGGCTCGACATCCTTGGCGAACTGCACTGCATCGATCGGATGGAGCCGTTCGTGGACGTCGTGGAGCAGCTCGACCTCGTCTCCCAAGTCTGAGCGCACGTGCTCGATCATCCCGAGCGTGGCGCGTCCGTAGGCCCGGGGATCGAAGTAGTTGCCCTCCGCGGCACCGGTGGGGGAGCGGAACGCCGACGGCGGTCCCCCATAGCCGCCGAGCTGGACGCGCACGTGCGCGTAGCCGTCCTCGATGAGCTGCTGGGCGCGGTCGGTGACCTCCGCGGGGTCTGCTCCATCGGCGTGGGCATACACGGCCGCTGCCTCTCGCACCTTGCCCCCCAGGAGGTCGTGGACGGGCATGCCCGCCTGCTTGCCCTTGATGTCCCAGAGGGCCTGATCGATGCCCGAGATGGCGTTGTTGAGGACGGGCCCGTTTCGCCAATACCCGTGCACCATCATCAGCTGCCAGAGCTCTTCGATGCGGCTGACCTCCCGACCGATGAGGAAGGGCTTGACGTGCCGTTCGATGGCCGCCTGGACCGCGAACACCCGCTGGGTGAAGGTCGCGCACCCCACCCCATACAGGCCGTCGTCGGAAGTGAGCACTTTGACGAGGACGAGCCTCGACCGGGCGGGCTGGGTCAGGATGACCCGCACGTCGGTGATCGTCACAGGTGAGCTCATCGCAGCGTGCCCGGAGGCCCTATCCCTTGACGGAGCCGGAGGTGAGACCCGAGATGATGTAGCGCTGCATGAACAGGAACAACACGGCCATCGGGATCATCAGCATGAGCACGGCCGCTGCCAGGCCGGGCCAGTCGCTGCCGTACACGCCCTCGAACACGATCAGCCCTCTGGTGATCGGATAGAGCTCGGAGCTGGTGAGGTAGATCGTGGGCATGACGATCTCGTTCCAGATACCGATGGCGTGGAGCACGGTCACGGTGGCCACAGCCGGGCGAATGAGCGGGAAGATGATCTTCCACACGAAGCGGACGTAGCTGGCGCCGTCCACGGCTGCCGACTCATCGAGCTCGCGCGGGATCGACTTCATGTAGTTGACGAGGATGATCATGCCGATCGGGTTCACCAGGAACAGGAGGATGTACCCGGGCCGCGTGTTGAACAGGCCCAGGTTCAAGATGAGCTGGAACTGGGGAATCAGCGCCGGCGGCAGGAACAGGGCGATGACGTAGAGCGTGAGCAGCGCGTTGCTGCCCTTGAAATAACCCCGGGCGATCGGAAACGCCACGAACAGCGATGTGAGCACGAAGATGCCGGTGGCGACCGCCGTGTACAGGACGGTGTTGAGCAGGTAGCGCGGGAAGTTGGCGAGGGTCCAGGCGTTGGCGAAGTTGTCGAAGTTCAGCGACGAGGGCAGGCCGGTGGGGTTCTGGAAGAACTCGGCCAGGTCCTTGAGCGACGTGCTGATGAGCAGCAGCGACGGAACCAGGTACAGAACCGTGAAGGCCAGCAGGATCACGTAGCTGACGATCCGAGCCCGCCGGGCGCGTCTCGTGGCGCTGAGGGTCGGGTCGATGCGGGGGTCGGCGGCGACGGCGGTCACAGTGCGTACTTCCTCTCCCGTCGGACGACGATCCAGTTGGCGGCCATCCCGAGCACCAGGACCAGCAGGAAGAGGACGATCGAGGCGGCGGCGGCGAAGCCCTGTCGGAAGCTGCCCGCTCCTCCTGTCTGGCCGAAGCCCTCGGCGAACACGAGATAGCCGAGCACTTGGGTCCCCGGTCGATACCCGATCAGCACCAGGAACAGTTGCCACGCCTGCAGCGAGCCGACCACGTTCAAGAGGAAGTTGGTGTTGATGGCCGGTGTCAGTAGCGGCCAGGTGACGTTCTTGAACATCTGCCAGCCCCCGGCCCCGTCGATGCGGGCCGCTTCGTAGAGGTCCGCCGGGATGGTCTGCATCCCGGCCAGGAAGATCACCATCGTGATCCCGACGTTGGCCCAGATCTGCACGACGATGACCCAGTAGAACGCCTCACGTGGATTGCCACCCAGGAACTCCGATTGGAGCCCGAAGGCGTTCCACACCTCGGCGACCGGGCCGCCGCGCGGCAGGAGGACCAGCTTCCACATGAGGCCCTGGATCACGACGCCCAGGAACACGGGCATGAAGAACAGCGTGCGGAAGAAGAGCCGGCCTCTGATCCTCTGGTTCAGCAACAGTGCCAGGAGCAACCCGAGGCTGAACTGGATGGTGGTGACCAGGAACGAGAACTGCAGCGTCCTCCAGAGTGCGGCGATGTTGTCCCGGGAGGCGGCACCCTGGAACAGGAACTCGTAGTAGTTGTCGAACCCGACCCAGCTGATCGGGAGGCCGCGCAGCCCGGTGGCGTCGGTGAGCGAGTAGACGAAGGTCGCGAGCGAGGGGCCGACCCCGATGAGGAAGTAGAAGAAGACGCCGGGCACCAGCAGCGCCAGCGGTACGAGCGCCCGCCGGCCTCTGGCGAACAGATAGCCCTTTTGCATCACCGCCATCGACGTCCCTCCCTGCGTGTGTCGAGTTGCGGGCTCCCCAGGGGGCAGGGAGCCCGCAAC
>JBPEXB010000582.1:0-8670 GCA_052032125.1 Acidimicrobiia bacterium | reverse complement strand
CCAAGCTCGGTCAGGCCGCTCGGTCCAGCTCACGTGCCTTCGACGGCGAGGGCCGGCCGGTCTCGACATAGGTCTTGAAGTCGCTGGCGATGCCCTTCACGACCTTGGTGAACCGGCGCTTCATCATCGGGGCCATGAACCCCATGCCCCGCTTGAGCTCCACGTCGACGGTGTTGGCCAGCTCGCTCCGTCCCGGACCGAGCGACCGTAGGGCCCACTCGGAGCGGCCGCGGACCACCGGCGCCGGCATGCCGGTGACGACGAACGTCAGCCTGCTGCCCGGCTCCCAGCGCTCGATGCGCTCGTGGAGGTTGGTGCCGAACAGGGGAACAGCGCAGAGCCGCGATGTCCCGACAGGATCGGCGCCCTCGGCGGGCTCGTCCCACAGCGACAGCGACACGCCGCTCGCCCATTGGTCGGCGTCGCCATAGGCGGCCAGCACCCTCCAGGCGTCCTGCACGTCGGCGTCGATCTCGGTTCGGTTGGTGACCTTCATGGTCTGTCCTTTCTCTCTGTGTCAGTGCGAGGTCGTCCGCCCACGCGTCCGGCGGGTGACCTCACGAAATCGGGAACTGCACCTCGACGACCGGTGCCACACCTGGCCCGGGTCGCTGATGGACGAGCTCGCGGACCGGACCGGCCATGCGGGCGCCGTTGGCTGCCATCCATCGCCCCACGGCTCCGTAGACACCGTGCGCCAGGTCCGGTGCGCCGACCCGGATGGTCGAGAGGACCTCGGCGGCCGGCAGCGTCGAGGGGATCAACACCTGACCGGTGGCCAGGGGGAGATCGCGTGAGATGGCCGAGCCCAGCAGACCGATCTCGAGGTCGAGGTCGGAGTCGCTCCAGTCCTCGTGCCAGACGGCGGCCAGGCTCGGGTGAGGAAGGCGGCCGGCGAACGAGGCGGCGGCGTCCTCGATGTGATCGGCGAGGGCGATCACCGCCGGGAGGTCGGCGAATCGATCCCGCAGTGAGGCGAACGACGCTGTGTCGACGTGCTTGACCAGGAGGTCGACGTCATCCTCGCCCGACTCGATCTGGTCGATGCGGGATTCGATCGAGCGGATGCTCGCTTCCTTCTCCTCGACTTCGCGCGCCAGCTGGGACCGTTTCAGGGCCAGCATGCCGCGGAGCTGCTCGGCCGGCACGTCGTCGGCGAGGAGCTTGCCGACCTCGTCCAGCGAGAGCCCCATCTCCTTGAGCGCCAGGATGCGGTTGAGGTCCGGCAGCTGCTCCGCCGTGTAATACCGGTACCCGGTGGCGGGGTCGGTGTGGCTCGGCTCGAGCAGCCCGAGCGAGTCGTAGTACCGCAGGAGCCGGGTGGAGACCCTGGCGATGTGGGAGAACTCTCCGATCTTGAACATGTCACCTCTCCGTCGTGAGACCACCGTACGGTTTGACGCCGCGTCAAGGTCAAGTGCCAATGGGAGGAACTCGGTCGGATCTCCGACAGATCGTCTGACCGGCGATGTTGGGTCCCGGCGGGCAGCACTCACCGGGAACCGGGCCGATGCCGATATCGTCTAGATGGAGATGACCACGGATTGGCGGCCAGGGCGGGTCGTGTTGGCGACCCTGCTCACCGGGCTCGTGCCGGGGGCGGGTCACCTGCTGATCAAGCGGTGGCGAGCTGCCGGAGCCTGGGCAGGTGCGTTCGTGTTCGCCGGTGTCGTGGGATGGCTGCTGCTCGACATCGAGACGCTGGGAGACCTCGTCGATCCCACCGCCATACGACGCGGGCTGCTCATCAGCGGCTTCCTGGCGGTGCTGAGGGTGGCGGCGATCATCGACGTGCTGTGGGCGACGCGATCGTTCACCAGCGCCGCCGGCTCGACCTTCGGGACGCTGGTCATCCTGGTCGCCGTGCTCCCGCACCTCTACGTCCAGGTGCAGGGGGAGCGGACCGCCTCGGCGCTCGAGACGGTGTTCGCCCCGGTCACGACGACGATTCCGGAGCGGATCGCGGCACCAGCCACCACGTCGAGCACCGCCGCATCGGCGACGACGCCGTCGACGCAGGTCGGCGTCACCACCACCTCCACACCCGAGATGACCCTGCCGGTCGCCCGGCCGCTCGCGCCATCGGAGACGATCCGCTTCTACGACCAGCGCCAGTTGCTGACGCTCGGCGAGGACGGTCGGTTCACGGTGTTGCTGCTCGGCTCGGACGAAGGGCCTGGGCGGGGCGGGGTCCGCACCGACTCGATGATCGTGGCGTCGCTCGACCCCTGGACCCTCAAGACGTCGCTGTTCAGCATTCCCCGCAACTGGGCGCAGGTTCCGATGCCGGAGGACTGGCCGGGCCCGCCGACGCACGACGGCATCTCGAACACCCTCTACCGATACGGCTGGGAGAACGCCGCCACGCTGTTCCCCGAGGCCGCCGATCCGGGCGCCGAGGCGCTCAAGGTCATCTTCGGCGACCTGCTGCAGCTGGAGATCGACCAGTACTGGAAGGTCTCGATGTCTGGCTTCGTCGACGTGGTGGACGCCTTCGGGGGTGTGACGGTCAACGTGCAGCTCCCGATCGACAACGAGTTCTCGCACCCGGATCGTGCCGGCGAGTGGTACTACGTGAAGCTGAGCACGGGGGAGCAGCACCTCAACGGGCTGGAGGCACTGGCCTACTCGCGCTCGCGGCGCACGACCAGCGACTACAACCGCATGGGCCGCCAGCGCTGCGTGGTGGCGGCTCTCGGCCAGCAGATCACGCCGCCCGACCTCCTGTTCGCGTTCGACGAGCTGGTGTCGGCGTTCGAGGACCACATCTCGACCGACATCTCGCTCTCGATCGTGCCGGCCCTGGTCGACGTCGCCACGCTGCTCGACCTCGACGACATCACCACGGTCACCTTCGTGCCGCCGGACTTCGTCGACGGCGCCGACGCCCAAGGCCGATGGGTCCCCCACGTCGAGCGCGTGCGGGCGGCCGTCGTCGAGGCGCTGACCGCCGACGACGGCGAGCTGGAGCTGGTGGAACGGGCCGACGAGGCCTGCTGAGCCCCCCGGAACCCACTCTCCCCATGGCGCAGGCCGTGCCCTACAGTTGCACCCCATGGATCTCTACGCACGCGTCAACATCCTCGACGGCCGGGCGGTGCGGCTGCCCAAGGGCGATGTGTCCGAGGCGATGGCGCTGGACGCCGATCCACTGGCGCGAGCGAGGGGATGGGTGGACAAGGGCGTGGACTACCTCCTCGTCGTCGACCTCGACGCCGCCGCGCACGGCTCCTATCGCAACCGAGCGTTGATCGACCGGATGCTCGACGAGGTGGAGGTTCCGGTGGTCGTCGCCGGGGGCGTGCGTTCCGACGTGGAGGCGTCGCGGTTGCTCGAGCACGGCGCCTGGCGGGTGATGATGGGCACCGCCGCCATCGAGGACCAGAACATGGTCTGGGACTTGTGCCGCGAGTACCCGGGCCGGATGATGGTGTCGCTCGACGTGCTGGAGACCGAGGAGCTGGTGACGAGGGGCTGGACCTCCAACTCGGGGCGCTACCTCGAGGAGGTGCTGGTCGAGATGTCGGCGGCCGGCGTGAGCGGCTTCTTCGTCTCCGCCGCCCGCCGGGACATCCTCACCGAGGCGCCCAACTACGACATCCTGCGCAGCGCCCTGACCTACGTCGAGGAGCCCGTCATCGCCGCCGGTGGCGTGCGGCACCTCGACGACCTGCGGGCCATGATGGAGCTCGAGGTCGGCGGCCGCACACTCGCCGGGCTGGTCGTGGGACGCGAAGTGACCGAGGGCCGCTTCACCGTCGAACAGGCGCAGGCCACCTTGACCGGCATGGACCAGGCGCCGCTCGGCCGGGTGCGTCAGGTGAGGACAGTGCTGCATGTGAGCGCCATGGCACCGGCCACCGAGTTCTACGAAGGTGTCCTCGGTTTCCGGCGGCTCGACGCCTGGGAGGCAGACGATCACGACGGCGTGCTGGTGGAGGCCAGCGACGGCCGGCTCGTGGAGCTGCTCGCCCCCCACGATGCTTCCGACCACCGCCCGCCCTCCGGCGTCGGCCTGGTGCTGATCGTGGACGACGTCGACGCCTGGCACGACCGCATTCAGGGTCTGGCCGTGAAGATCACCATGGGCATCGACGATCGCCCGTGGGGGCACCGCTCGTTCGGGCTCGAGGATCCGGACGGCGTTCCCGTGACGGTGGCCCAGATCCTCCGCTGACCCGTCGAGGGGACTTGAGGTAACCGGGGTTTTGGCCCACCATGTGCGCCACCACCACGACCAGGGAGCCCCCGTGAAGCGCCTGATCCCACTCCTGCTGCTCGCCTTGATCGCCACGGCCTGCAAGATCCGGGTCGACACCAATGTCGTGATCAACGAGGACGAGAGCGGGACGTTCGCGCTCGAGATCTCGCTCGATGAAGAGCTGCGCGCCCTGGCAGAGGAAGATCCGTCGTTCGGCGAGATCACCGTGACCGAGGACGTGCCGGAAGGCTGGGTCCTCGAGGACTTCGTCGACGGCGAGTTCGAAGGCGTCCGCGCCTCGACCACGTTCGAGGACTTCGAGGGCTTCGAGCGACGGCTGACCGAGTACGCCGAGACGGCCGGTGCCGAAGACAACGTCGCTCCCGATTTCCTGTCGCAACTGGAACTCGCGCGAGACGGCGACGTGTTTTCGTTCCGGGCCGACCTCTCAGGCCTCGAGGCCGGGCTCGGCGCCGCCGTCGGTGGAGAGGACGACCTCGGCATCGACCCGAGCGCGTTCCTCGGTGAGCTGTTCGAGATCCGCTTGATCCTGACCATGCCCGGAACGATCGTCTCGAGCAACGCCGACGCCACTGCCGGCAGCACCCTCACGTGGAACATCTCGATCGTCGACGACGGCCGGGTGTTGGAGGCCCAGTCCGACGTCGGCGGCTCGGGCGGCGGACCGATCATCGGACTGATCGTCCTGCTGGCCGTGATCGCCGCCGTGGTGTTCATCATGGTGCAGCGGCGTTCTCAGCAGCGGACCGAGGAACTCGCCGCCGCCGACGCCGGCTGATCGCTCGTTCAAGCTTCCGGGGCGGCGTCCGATGACTGAGCCATGCGTGTCCCTGGCCTGGCCCGTCTCCTGGGTGAACTCCGAGCGCAGTTGGCCGGTGCCGTGCGGCGTCGCCGCACCCAGTCGATACCCACCTCGCTGACGGCCGAGCGCGCCGAGCCCACTCCGCCCACGTCCGACGACGTCGCCGACGACCTCGGTCCCGATCCCTGGACCGGCTAGCCGAACCGGCTCTGGTAGCCCCCTCGATCCGCTCGTCGGCGCGACATCGGACGATCGAGATCTGGCGAATTCACTGAGCGCGGTCGGTTGTACGCTCCCCGTATGCAACCCCTTCCGCCGGGCCGCTCGCTCCTGCCCCCGCTGTTGGGGTCGGCGGTCGTCGGGCTGACGACCATCCAGTTGGTACGGCTGTTCGTCCCGGGACTGTGGTTCGGGCTCGGCGAAGCGCGGTCGGTCCCGCCGGTCGTGGTCGGGGTGGTGGGGCTCGCCGTGATGATGCTGACCCTTCTCGGGCTCACCCTGTCGCGATCGCTCAATCGCAGCGTGGTGATCCGCCTGGCCGCTCTCCTCGTCACGATCCGGCTGTTTGCCCAGGTCATCGAGGCTCCGACCATGCTGCTGGCGCTGGCCGGGATCGGCGTGGTGGCCGGGGGCCTGACGATCCCCGCCCTGGCGGTCGTGTACGGCGGGCGGGCAGCGGGCTTGGGCCTGGTGTTGGGCGCAGCCGGGGACGTGGCCATCATGACCGGCCGCCACACGCTCGATCTCGTGCACGGCGAGGGGACGGGAGCGTTGCTCGTCACCGCCGGCATCGCCATCATCGGCTTGGGGTCGTTGCTGGCGGAGGCGCAGATGGTCGGGCCGCCGCGGTCGGGGCCCTCGTTTCCGGGAGCCGCCGCCTTCGCCGTCGGACCCTGGCTGGCGATCCACGTCACGGTGACCGGCAACCATGGGTTCGTGGCATCCGTCTCGGGCGTGTCGACGGTGGTGGCCGGCGGCGTGTGCGCCCTCGGCGCCGCCTTCGCCCTCGCCTGGGCCGCCCCGGGCAGGACCACACCACCCCCGGCTCCTGCGGCGCTCGTGGCCACGCTGTCGCTCTTCGGCCTCGCCAGCGCCGACGGTGGATGGGCGGCCTTCCTGGTGGTCGTGACGTCCGTTGCCGCCGGAGGCGCGCTCACCTCTCTCTTCCAGCGTGAGACGACCGCCCCGCCGGAACGGGTCGGGTGGGGGGCTGGCCTTGGCATGGTGGTCGGCTTCGCCCTCGTCACGCTCTACTACCTCCCCCTGACGGGCGTCGGACCGGATGCGAGCGGGTCCCTGCTGATCTGGTTCGGCGTGCCGCTGCTGGCCGCCGGGGTCGTCGGCATGACCTTGCGCCCTGCCCCCGCCATCACCTGGGTGACCCCGGCGGTCGTTGGCCTGCTGCTGGCAGTGGTGCCGGCCTCGGTGGCACTGAACGACGAGCCGTTCGAGCAGGCCGTCGGTGCCGGCGACCAGCCCTTCATCCTCACGTACAACCTCAACCACGGGTTCGACGCCGAGGGGCGCCTGGCGCTCGAGTCGATGGCGAGGGTGATCGAGAGCGCCGATGCCGACATCATCGCGGTGCAGGAGGTGTCGAGGGGCTGGGTGGCGACCGGCGGCGTCGACATGGTGGGCTGGCTGGAGTGGCGGCTCGGCCTGCCCGTCGTCTTCGGGCCCACCGCCGATCGGCAGTGGGGTGTTGCGGCGGCCACCGCCCTCCCGGTCGTCAACCCCATGACCGTCGAGCTCGGGAGCGGCGACGAGCAAGTCGAGAGGGCGGCGCTCGACGTGCCCATCGAGGTTCGCCCCGGTGTGCGCCTGCGGGTGCTGGTGGTCCAACTGCACCAGACCCTCGCCGACACGGCGGTCCGCCAGGTGCAGGCGGGCGACCTCCTGGCCGCCTGGGGCGGTGCCGACCGCACCGTCCTCGCCGGGGACCTGGGCGGCGGCCCCACCGACCCGGCCGTCGTCGATCTGTTGATGGGTGGGCTGCGCGATCCGGCGCGCATCGTGGAGGATTCGCCGGCCACGTGGCCGGCCGACGATCCGGTCCGCCAGCACGACTTCGTGCTCATCTCGCCGGACCTGGGGGTGGCTGCCGCTCGAGTCCTGCCGTTCGCGGCCAGCGACCACCTCGCCTTCATGGTCCGGGTGGTGATGCCCGAAGCCGCCGAATAGGAGGCGCCGGGCGCGGGATGCGATACTGCCCCGACCAGGAGGCGACATGCGATTCATCGACCGGGCGGCGACCGATCTCACCTACTCGGACGTCTTCCTCGCCCCGGCGTTCTCCGACGTCGGTTCGCGGATGGAGGTCGACCTGACGACCCCCGACGGCGTCGGCACCACCATCCCCGTGATCGTCGCCAACATGACCGCAGTGGCGGGCCGGCGCATGGCGGAATCGGTGGCGCGTCGCGGCGGCATGGCGGTCTTTCCCCAGGATGTCGAGGCCGAGGCCATCGCCGACATGACGGCGGCGGTCAAGTCGGCCCACCTCGTCATCGACACGGCGATCACTCTCAGTCCCACCGACACGATCAACGCCGCCATCGACCTCATCAACAAGCGGGCCCACGGAGCCGTCATCGTCGTCGACGCGGACCGCCGCCCCGTCGGCATCTACACGGAGACGGATGGAGCCGGGGTCGACCGCTTCACGCCGCTGTCCGAGGTGATGTCGCCGCATCCGATCGTCCTCGACCACGGCCTCGAGCCCGAAGCGATGTTCGATGCGCTGGCGGAGCGCCGAGTCCACCTGGCCCCGGTCGTGGACGACGATGGCCGCCTCGTCGGCGTCATCACCGAGCGTTCGGCCGTGCGCGCCACGGTGTATGCGCCGGCGACCGACGCTTCGGGTCGGTTGTTGGTCGCAGCTGCGCTCGGCGTCAACGGCGACGTGGCGGCCAAGGCAGCCGCCCTCATCGAGACCGGCATCGACACGCTGGTGCTCGACACGGCCCACGGCCACCAGCAGAAGATGCTCGACGCACTCAAGGCGGTTCGGTCGGTCGTGAGCGACATCCCCGTCGTCGCCGGCAACGTCGTCACCGCCGATGGCGTCAACGACCTGCTCGACGCCGGCGCCGACATCGTCAAGGTCGGCGTCGGCCCGGGAGCCATGTGCACGACTCGGATGATGACCGGCGTCGGCCGCCCGCAGTTCTCAGCGGTGCTCGAGTGTGCGGCCGCCGCCCGCCATCGCGGCCGGCATGTGTGGGCGGACGGGGGAGTGCGGCACCCGAGGGACGTGGCCCTGGCGCTCGCGGCGGGGGCGTCGAGTGTGATGGTCGGGTCCTGGTTCGCCGGCACCTACGAATCGGCGGCCGACACACTGCGCGACGCCGACGGGCGGCTGTACAAGGAGAACTACGGGATGGCCTCCAAGCGAGCCGTGACGCAGCGGTCGGCTCGGGAGTCCGCCTTCGACCGGGCGCGCAAGGAGATGTTCGAAGAGGGCATCTCGGAGTCCCGCATGTATCTCGATCCGAGCACCCCCAGCGTCGAGGACATCATCGACCGGATCGCCTCCGGCGTCCGATCCGCCTGCACCTACGCCGGCGCCCGCACCATCGACGAGTTCCACGCCCGAGCCGTCGTCGGCATCCAATCCTCCACCGGCTACGCGGAGGGCAAACCCCTC
>JBPEXB010000581.1:0-3658 GCA_052032125.1 Acidimicrobiia bacterium | reverse complement strand
GACTACGTCCTCATCGACTGCCCGCCGTCGCTCGGCCTCCTGACCGTCAACGGGCTCGCCGCCGCCGCCGAGGTCCTCGTGCCCATCCAGTGCGAGTACTACGCCCTCGAGGGCCTGGGCCAGCTGCTCCGCAACGTGGCCCTCGTGCAGCGGAACCTCAACCAGGGCCTCGAGGTCTCGACCTTCGTCTGCGTGATGTACGACGCCCGCACGAAGCTCGCCGACCAGGTCGTGTCCGAGGTCCGCTCGCACTTCGGCGACAAGGTCTGTCGCATCGTCGTGCCCCGAACCGTCCGCCTGTCCGAGGCACCGTCGTACGGGCAGCCGATCCTGGCGTTCGACCCCCGCTCACGGGGTGCGATCGCCTACCGAGAGCTCGCCCGCGAGCTGAGCGGCGGGCCGCGGGACGACACCGATGGCTGAGCACCAGCTGCCTGATCACCACACGACCGAACCACGCACACAGGGGGACCGATGACGAGGAAGTCCGGGTTGGGCCGGGGGCTCGGGGCGCTCATCCCGGCCGAGTACACCGAGTCCGGTGGCTCGATGGCCGACGTCGAGGGCATGGTCGAGGTGCCGATCTCCGCCGTCACCCCCAACCCTCGACAGCCCCGTACGCACTTCGACGAGGAGTCACTCGCCGGCCTGACGGCCTCGATCAGTGAGCTCGGCGTCCTCCAACCGGTGCTGGTCCACGCCGTCGATGCGGGTCGGTTCGAGCTCATCGCCGGCGAGCGGCGCTGGCGAGCGGCCAAGCGGGCCGGCCTGCAGACGATCCCCGTCGTCGTGCGCACTGCCGACACCGAGGTCGAACTGCTCGAGCAGGCGCTCGTCGAGAACCTGCACCGGGCGGACCTGAACGCGATCGAGGAGGCGGCGGCCTACCAGCAGCTGATCGAGGACTTCGGCCTCACCCAGGAGGCGGTGGCCACACGGGTGGGCAAGAGCCGCGCCGCGGTGTCCAACACCCTCCGGCTCTTCCAGCTGCCGCCGGCGATCCAGGGCCTCGTGGCCGACGGACAGCTGAGCGCCGGGCACGCCCGGGCGCTGTTGGGGACGCCGGACCGCGAATTCCAGGCCGACCTCGCCAAGCGCATCGTCCGCGACCGCTTGTCCGTGCGGGAGACCGAGGACGCCGTGCGGGTGCACACCCACGGTGAGGAGACCGAGGACGACGAACCGACGCCGGAAGCGGCGCCGGCACCGACGCCGTCCGCTCGAGCACCGAAGCCGCTGCCCGAGCCCGGCTTCCTCGAGCTCGAGCAACTCCTCTCGGACCACCTCGACACGCGCGTGTCGATCTCGAGCGGCGCCGGTACCGGCAAGCTGGTCGTGCAGTTCGCCGACCTGGCCGATCTGGAGCGCATCTACAAGGCCATGGTCGGCGCCTGAGCCCCGGTCTCCGCGCCCGGCCATACCAGCTCCGCGACACACGAGTCCCGACGTCCACTGGACGGCGAGGGTGTAGTCAACATCGAGTCTCCACAGCTGGGGACAACCCTGTGGACAACTCGGCCGCATCGGGGACCCACGGTGCCGACCGTCCACCGCTCGCCGGAGCGCAGACGCAACCATCGAGTGCGCATCGAGCCTCGCCGCCTCCGCACGCTGCGAGCGGGACTCCGGGGCGCGATGCGGTCGAATCGCCACGTACCGTGGGAGATCGGACCGCGGGACCACGGAACGCGTCCGTTTCGTCCTCCTTCTGCCGCGGAGCGTCAGAATTCGACCACGGATCGTGAGGGGCCGTCCACCCATCGCAGCAAAATCGGCACTTTCGGCAGTTGTGGCAACGATCTGACACGATTCTGGGCCGAACGGCCCAGGGCAGATCGCCGATCACGGTGAAGACTCATCCAGACGGCACCCAGCGCCGTCGCGGAACGTGCTGATCCGGGATGTCTGTCCGCCCAGCGGACGAGACGGTCGCCTGACACCCCGGGGAGCGAGTGGCGAGACCGATCCGTTCCATCCCAGGGCCGCAGCGCCCGAGATTCCGAGCGGAGACCCAGAGAGTGCAGACCACCGAGAGACCCGACCCCGGGCGAGCAGGCCGGGGGCGCCGAGTCGGCGCCACCGTGGCCAAGACGGCAGCCGCCGCCGTGGCCGTCGCCACCGCCCTCCTGTTCGGGCTGGTGTTCATGGCGAATCCCGCCGTGGCCCACCACCCCGAACTGTCCGCAGACGCTGTCTGTGACGACTACGGCAACATCCGCATCGACTACGACGCCTTCCCGTGGTCGAGCAACACGGGCACGGACCCGTGGCGCTTCGCCATCGCCCGAGCCGACCTCCCCGGCGCACCGCTCTTCGGAGACCCGGCGGCGCAGGCCAAGGGCTGGGTGACGGTCGAGTACACGCCGGCCGGCGGCGGCACGGTCGTCCTGCCGGACGCCTCGACCCCGAGCGGCAAGCGGGAGCACTACTTCGAGGCACCCGGTGACCTCGAGGAGGGCTTCTTCACGGTCGCCGACGACCCGTCGCTCTTCCCGCTCACGGTCCACGTCGAGGACCACGGCCGCTGGAAGAACAACTCGGGCGCGGGCGGCACGACGACCCACCCGAACTCGACCGACACCGTCCAGTACCCCGGTGCGTGCGAGGAACCCGAGGCCAACCCCGGCGCGAGCTCCACCTGGGAGTGCGGTGACGAGAACATCGTCGTCGTCCTCACCAACGAGGCCGGCGGGCAGGACGCCTTCATCTCGGTCAACGGCACCGAGTACGTCGTCGCCCCTGACGGCAGCGAAGAGGTCCTGATCCCCGGTCCTGCCGAGGACGCAACCGTGCAGGTGAACATCACGGTCGCCGGCGAGGCCCTGGTCGCGCCCGTCACCTACGACGGCAACTGCCAGAACCCGGCTGCGTCGGTGGACTGGGAGTGCGGTTCGGCCCTCGAGGTCACGCTGACCAACACCGGTGCCGACAGCCCCGTCGCCTTCGACATCGACGGCACCGGCCACGTCGTCGCACCGGACGAGATCAAGGTCGTGAACCTGGGCACGCCGGCCGAGGGTGACCTCATCGACGTCACCGTCACGGCTCCGGGCATGACCCCGGTCACCTACACCGAGGGCCCGGTCGACTGCCAGAACCCGGCCGCCTCGGTGGACTGGGAGTGCGGTTCCGACCTCACGGTCACCCTCACCAACACCGGTGGTGCGATCGACGTCGCCTTCCTCCTCAACGGTGACGAAGAGGTCGTCGGCCCCGACGGCTCCCGGGTCGTGAACCTGGGTACGCCGGCCGAGGGTGACGCCATCGACGTCGCCGTCACGGCGCCCGGTATGGAGGACGTGACCTTCTCCGAGGACGCAGTGGACTGCGAGAACCCCGCCGCTTCGGTGGCGTGGGAGTGCGGTTCGGCCCTCGAGGTCACGCTGACCAACGCCGGCGCCGACAGCCCCGTCGCCTTCGACATCGACGGCACCGGCCACGTCGTCGCACCGGACGAGATCAAGGTCGTGCCCCTGGGTACGCCGGCCGAGGGTGACCTCATCGACGTCACCGTCACGGCCCCGGGCATGACGCCGGTGACCTACACCGATGGTCCGGTCGACTGCCAGAACCCGGCCGCCTCGGTGGACTGGGAGTGCGGTTCCGACCTCACGGTCACCCTCACCAACACCGGTGGTGCGATCGACGTCGCCTTCCT
>JBPEXB010000580.1:0-3448 GCA_052032125.1 Acidimicrobiia bacterium | reverse complement strand
CCCGCCCCATCCGAGTCGTGATCATCCTCCTGCTCGCCTGGATCATCAATCGGCTCGTGCGACGCTCCATCAACCACGGTGTGGACTCGTGGCTGGAGCGACGAGAGGCTGCCGAGGCCGCAGCCGCAGCGGCCCCTCCTCAGCAGGAGAACGACGAGCCCCTGCGGCTCGTCGCCATCCGCCGGGCCGAGCGCTTGGCGCAACGGCACGAGCGCGGCGTGCAGCGCGCCCAGACGCTCGGTGCCGTGCTCCGGTCGCTGGCTGCGATCGTGATCTACACCACGGCCGTGATGATGGCCCTGGGTGAGTTCGATGTGAACCTGGGACCGCTGGTGGCGAGCGCCGGGATCGTCGGCGTAGCGATCGGCTTCGGTGCCCAGAGCCTCGTCAAGGACTTCCTCTCCGGCATCTTCATGCTGGTCGAGGATCAGTACGGCGTCGGCGACATCATCGACGTGGGCGACGCCGTCGGTGTCGTCGAGGGGGTCAAGCTCCGCACCACCCAGATTCGCGACTACCAGGGGACGCTGTGGCACGTCCCCAACGGCGAGATCCGTCGCGTGGCCAACATGTCACAGGAGTGGGCGAGAGTCGTGATGGACATCGAGGTGGCCTACGACACCGACATCGGCCATGCGATGACGGTCATCAAGGAGGTCGCCGACAGCGTCTGGCACGCCGAGATCGACAACGCCACGATCCTGGAGGAGCCGGCGATCCTCGGAGTGCAGAACTTCGGGCCGGACGCGGTCGCTCTCCGGCTGCAGGTCAAGGTCGAGCCAGGAGAGCAGTGGGCGGCCGGTCGTGAGATCCGTCGACGGCTGAAGCTGGCGTTCGACGACGCCGGTATCGAGATCCCGTTCCCGCAGAGGACTGTCTGGATGCACGATCTCAGCAAGGAAGAACCACCATCGCCGCCGAAGGACAAGGTCGACTCGGCCTCGTTCGCCCCGCGGGCGGTGGCCGAGGGAGAAGGCGGGGCCTAGCCGGGGCAGGTGAATCGGGCACCCACTAAGGTGCCCGGCGCGATGGGAGGCCCGACCAAGCGGCGGGCCGCCGACCACGGGGGTGGACGCACAATGGAGAGTGTCCTCGCGGCATTCGACCTCAGCCCGATGGGCCGCCGGGTGGCCGACCGGGCACGAGTGATCGCCGAGGCCCGTGGTGCAGGACTCACCCTCGTCCACGTCGGCGAGGTACCCGATGTCGAACTCCCTGACGAGATGCTCGAGCGGATGCGTCTCTACCGCCACAGCCGGGCCGAGGACCTGCTCGCCTGGATCAACTCTCGTGCCCAGTGTCCCGTCGAGCTCAAGGTCTGCCGGGGAAACGTCGGCGTCGAGCTGGTCCGAATGTCGAAGAAGGCCGACCTCCTCGTCACCGGCATGTCCTCGGTCGATGCGGTGCGTGTGGGGCCCCGCACGACCCGGCTCGCTCGCAAGGCGCATGCGCCGCTGCTGGCGGTCCGACGCCAATCGCGCACGCCGTACCGTCGGGTGGTGGCAGCCGTCGATCTCTCTCCGGCCAGTCGCGAGGCCGTGACCTTGGCGATGGAGCTGGCTCCCGATGCAGACATCACAGCCGTCGTTGCACTGCCGACGCACGCCGAGATGCTGCTGTCCGACGCCGGCGTCAAGCCGGGCACCCTCGACGAGGTCCGGCACCGTCGTCTGGATCTCCTCGACGAGCAGCTCGAGAAGTTCGTCACCGACTGGGGAGGAGCCGTCGGCGCGGCGGTCGTGGACGGTCCGCCCGCCGAGGCCGTGGCCGAATACGCACGCCGGAAGAGCGCCGACCTCGTGGTCGCCAGCAGTCGCGGCGCTGGTGGCTCTTCGATGGTCCTGCTCGGGTCGGTGGCGGAAGCCCTCCTCGGCGCGGCCGCCTGCGACGTGGCGATCGCCAGGGCCCCCGGTCAGTTCCGCCGGCCCTGACCTCGCACCCGGGCGACCTCGGCGAAGAACTTCGGGACCATCTCAGACAGCAGCCGTCGGCCGTGCACGGCAGTCACGGCGGCGATGCCCGTCAGCGTGACGACCAGCGCCGTTCGATCGTCGCGGCCGGCAACCGCCAGGAAGGTCGCGAACCCGACCGCCTGCGCCAGCATGCCGGCGGCCAGGTTGGTGGACCAGGCGAGCATGACCCACAGGACGATCGCCAGCGCCGCCGGCCAGATCGGCGCCCGTCCTCCGATCGCCACGCCCGCGGCCACGGCCACCCCAAGGAGCGCGTCGGCGTGGGGGTCGTAGGGGGCCAGGCGGGTCGGCCTGGCGGCGCGGCGGGCGAGCGGCCCGTCGAGTGAGTCGGTCGCCCAGCCGAGCACGACCCACGCTGCGGCCAGCGTCAGTCGCCCCTGGGTCGCTGCGACGCCCGCTGCCAGCGCTGCGACGACCCGCAGCGACGTGAGGGCGTCGGCGAGGACGGAGTGGGTCACGGGTCGAGCTTCGCCAGCCTCCGGCGCATCGCCGGCAACGAGATCCATCGACCGCCCGCCCAGACCAGCAAGCGGATCACAGGACCGATCAGCCGCACCCACCCGGAGAAGTGCAACACGCTCACGATCTCGACCGTGCTCCCCCTGCCGTCCGGGGTCACCGTGATCGTGTCGGTGCTGCCGCCACGGGTGGCGCCGCCGCCGTAGACGACCCGGGTGCCCGGCTCGATCTGGATGATCCGGTAGCGGAGGGTGAGCCCGCCTGGCGATGTCAGCGTGTACACGGTGCCGATCTCGAGCGGTGGCCCGTCGGTGTCGACGGATCGCACGAACGGATCCCATTCGGCGAGGCGCCCGAAGTCGGCCACCGCCTCGAAAGCGGCTGTCGGTGGAGCGGCGGTCGTGACGGTGAAGCGCATGGCTGGAGGCTACGGATTCAGTCGGCGGGGGAGCGGTACCATGAGACGAGGAGGTGACCATGGCCGAGTGGGCCCGTCACACCGGCTCCCTGGAACGACCCGGATATCTCATCACCGAAGACGACGGCCCCGACCGTCGGTGGCGGCTGGAGATGCCATCGTCCTTGCTGAGGAGCGGCCCGCCCGTGGTCAGCCGCCATACGTCGCTGCGCCTGGCGATGGACCATGCGGCCAACGACGAGCGAGTGAGGCTGCGTCGTCTGTCCGCGTGGATCCACTTCGCCCTGGCGACCGTCGCCGCCGTCGCCTTCGGTCTGCTCGCCCCGCACATGGGCTCCCTGGCAGGGCTCGGCGCCACCGCCGCGACCTTCTACCTGGCGATTCGATCCTTCGGCAACGGCTTGGCCGCCTGGCTGAGCGAAGCCTGGGGCTGGACCCGCCCCGAGCGCAAGCGCCCCTTCGTGCTGGAGCGCCTCGTTGGCCGGCTGGCCCGCCGCCTGTGGCATCGCCGTCTCGCTGTGCGTGAGAAGAAGTCGGCGCCCATCGTGCTGGCGGCCGACGACGTCGTCGTCGAGGCCCGCGACCGCCAAGCGGTACC
>JBPEXB010000058.1:0-9115 GCA_052032125.1 Acidimicrobiia bacterium | reverse complement strand
GCTAGCGTCGGCCCATGGACGACGCCACGACGGCGTGGCTGCTCGACGGCGATCCTGCGATTCGCTGGCAGGTGATGGAGGACCTGCTCGACGCTCCGGCCGACGACGTGGCGCGGGAACGGCAGCGAGTCGCCACCGACGGCTGGGGGGCCCTGCTCCTGAGCCGCCGGGACCCGGCCGGCACGTGGGCGGGCGGCCTCTACGGGCCCAAGTGGGTCTCGACCACCTACACGCTGTTGCTGCTGTGGCGCTGCGGGGTGCCGCCCAGCGATCAGCTGGCCGATTCGGTGCGGCTGCTGTACGACGGAGCCCGGTACCAGGACGGCGGCCTGACGCCGGCGGTCGACTCCTCCGTGCCGGAGGGGTGCGTCACGGCCATGTACGTCACGCTGGCCCGCTACTTCGGTTACGACGACGAGCGCGTCGACGAGGCACAAGCATGGCTGTACGACCACCAGCTCGAGGACGGGGGGTGGAACTGCCGCCACCTGCGGACCGGCGACCGGCACAGCTCCTTTCACACGAGCATCTCCACGCTGGAGGCGCTCGCCCAGGTGCGGGCGACGACCTCCGATCCGGCGGCCGCCGCCGCCCTCGAGACTGGACGCGAGTTCTTCCTGGCCCATCGGCTGTTCAAGTCACACCGCACCGGCGAGATCGTCCACCCGACCTTCACCATGCTGTCGTTCCCTCCCCGCTGGCACTACGACGTGCTGAGAGGCCTCGATCACTTCCAGGCCGAGCAGGCGCCCTGGGACGAACGTCTGGCCGATGCGGTCGAGCTGCTGCAGTCGAAGCGCAGGTCGGACGGCCGCTGGCCCGTCCAGCACAAGCACCAGGGGAGGGTGTGGTTCGACATGGAGAGCGGCCGGGCGCCGAGCCGTTGGAACACGCTGCGGGCGCTGCGAGTCCTCAGGTGGGTGGACGGTGTCAGGGGTTGACGTTCAGGCGCAGAGCGGGTCGCCGGCGTTCGCCGTCCACCGATCCTGCTCGTAGATCGGTCCCTGATGGGCGCCGGTCAGGATGGCTTCTCTGGCCTCGTCCCACTGAGCGGCGTAGGCCCGGGGGTCGGTCATCTCCGACTCCGGGTGCGACCTGCTCCTGGCGACGAACGTGGGGAAGGCCGGCCGGCCTGAGGGCTGGCCGATCGGCTGATACCGCAGGTCGAACGACCACCGCAGCGTGTCGGAGGTGTTGTCCAGGGCGGCGTGCTCGGTCCACTTGGTGAGGAGGACGAGGCTGCCGGCGGTCACCGGCAACGCCACCGTCGGCTTGCCGTCCACGATGCCGCGGGGGATGTAGTTCTCCGCCTCGCTGCCCAATCCGTCACCCGGGCAGTGCATCGTGAGCGTGCCCGCCCGATGGCTGGTCGGGGCCGCCACCAGACAGCCCATCTCGACGGAGGCGTCGGTCATCGCCACCCACACCGTCAGCATGTCGGTGCCCTCGGCCTCGTCCATGGCCGCCCCGTGATCCTGGTGCCAGGTGGTGCGCCCGATGTTCGAGTAGGCGGCGACCGCGTCGGGGACTTCGCGCAGAGGGGGCTTGAGCCGGATGTGCTGAATCGGGTTGCTGAGGATCTCGCCCCCGATCACCGACTCCACGACGTCGAGGATCTTGGGGTGTCGCAACAGGTCGAACAGGGCCGGGCCGGTGTGGCAGCGAAACGCTTCCGGATCGATGGCACCGTGAGTGAGCGGCAGCGAGATGTTGAGGAAGCGGTAGAGGTCCGGGTACTCGCGCAGCACCGCCAGGTAGCGCAGACCGAACGGCAGGTCGGCGAAGATGGCCGACAGCTCGCCCGTCGCGTGGAGGGTCCGCGCCGCATCGTCGAGGGCGTTCGCGAACTCGTCCCGGACGGGTGCCAGGTCGCCGTCGTCGAGCACGTTCGGCACGACCAGGTAGCCCTGGTCGGCCAAGAACTCCAGGTGGTCGGCGCTCAGCCGTGCCATGCCGAAAGTGTGCCAGGTCGAGTGGGCCTGAGTGGCGAGATCACGGAGCCCACCGCGAGACACCGTCGAGGATCTCGGGCACGTCGAGGCGGTCCGCCAGTTCGCTGAGAGCCTCCCGATGCGCTCCCGCCCAGGCGAGATCCTCCACCGTCTCCCGGATCGGGACATCGGTCGCGAGCTCGATCAGGTCGCGGTACAGCAGCGCCTCACTGCGGCGCTCGGCCAGCGTCGCCGCCAGGCGGGCCGAACCGCGTACCGCGACGGACCACTCGTTGGGTTCCAACGGGATCTTCTCGATGGTCTCGTATTCGGCGAGCAGGGTCGCCGACGAGGTGCGACCCCAGCCGGGCAGGCCGGGCAGGCCGTCAGCCGGGTCGCCCATGAGGGCGAGAAGGTCGGGGATCGACCTGGGCGGCACGCCCCATCGCTCGATGACGGCCTGCTCGTCGGCGATCACGTCGTTGACCCGGTCCCACATGACGACCCGATCTCCGCGGACCGCCTGGGCGAGATCCTTGTCACGCGTGCAGATCACCACCTGGTCCACCCCGGGGTGGGCGTGGTAACGAGCGGCGGCCGAGGCCAGTGCGTCGTCCGCTTCGTACCTCCGGATCATCGGCCAGAGGACGATCCCGAGTGCTCGCACGATCTCGGCGGCGACGGAATGCTGGCGCCACGGGCCGTCGCCCTTGTCCTCGGCCATCGGTGCGTCGACGATCGTGTCGAACGTCACGGCCACGTGCGTGACGTCGGGCCGGCGCAGCAGGGCGGCCATCGTGTGGATGAATCCGCGGGCGGCGCCCACCTCGTTGCCGGTGGCGTCGAGCGCTCGGGGAGCGGCGTTGAAGCAGCGGAACAGCTCGAAGGTCCCGTCCACCAGGTGGATCTTCATGTGGTCCTCAGTGCGCCGGTTCCGGCGGCCGAAGCCGATCGGCGACTGCCTGCGTGGTGCGGTCGAGGATCATGGCGATCGCCACGATGGCGAAGCCGACTTCGAAGCCGATGCCCAGGTCGCTGCGCTTCACGGCGCTGACCGTGGCGAACCCGAGCGCTCCACCGCCGACGAGGCCCGAGATGATCACCATCGCCAGCACCATCATGATCACCTGGTTGATGCCGGCCATGATCGTGGGTGCGGCCAGCGGCACGCGGACGCCGAACATGGTCTGGCGCGGCGTCGCCCCGAACACCTGCGAGGCCTCGACGCTCTCTTCCGGAACCTCGCGAATGCCCAGCGCCGTGATCCGGATGCCCGGCACGATGGCGTAGAGGACCGAGGCGATGATGCCTGGCACGACGCCGACGGTGAAGAAGATGACAGCCGGGATGATGTACACGAGCGAGGGGACCGTCTGGAGGGCGTCGAGGACGGGCGCCAGGAACGCCTCGACCCGCCGGCTGCGTCCTGCCCAGATGCCGATCGGGATGGCGATCGCCACCGACAGGAGCACCGCCGCCACCACCTGGGTGAGGGTGTCGAGGGACAGTGCCCACATCCCGATCAGGCCGATCGACGTCATCATCGCCAGCGTGAAGACGGCCAGCCGCCGGCCGCCGATCTGCCAGCCGAGCCATCCGCCCACGAACATCAACACGGGCCAGGCAACGGTCTCGATGAGGAAGTCGCGGATCGGCACGTAGAACTGGCCGACGACGATGTCGTTGAAGCCCCTGGTCAACCAGCTGAGGTTGTCGCGGAACCACACCACCGCGTCGTCGATCGGGTCGAAGACCTTCACGTCCCAGACCTCCGGGAACTCGCCGGCCCCGGCCAGCAGGCCGATCACCGTCAAGCCGGCCAGCCCGCCGGCGGCCACCAGGTGGGTCCTGCGGCTGGGCAGCTGTGATCGCTCGGCGGTGGCGATGGCCCTGCCGATGCGGTCCAGGACCATGGCGATCGCCACCACCGCCAGACCGGTGGCGATGCCTCTGCCGGTCCGTCGCTGGCTCAGGGTCTCCATGATCTCCTGGCCGAGGCCGCCGGCGCCGAGGAGGGTGGCGAGCACGACGATTCCCAGCGCCATCATGATCGTCTGGGTGACGCCGGTCATGATCGTGGGCAGCGCCATCGGCAGCTGCACCTTGCGCATGGTCTGGCGGGTGGTGGCGCCGAACATCGCCGATGCTTCGACGGCGGCAGGTTTGACCTCGCGGATGCCGAGGGTCGTCAGTCGCACCACCGGGGGCAGTGCGTAGATCACCGTGGCGAAGGTCGCCGGGACCCGTCCGATGCCGAACAGCATCAGCATCGGCAGGAAGTAGACGGGTGCCGGCACCGTCTGCATGGCGTCGAGCGCCGGCCGCATCGCCTTCTCGGCTCGCGGCCGCAGCGCTCCCCAGATGCCGAGCGGCACGCCGATCAGGATCGACAGGAGCACCGAGATGGTCATCAGCGCCAGCGTGTCGATGGTGACCTCCCAGAGCCCGACGAGCCCCGGATACACCATGGCCAGGGCAGCCACCACCGCCGTGCGGCGCTTGCCGGATCGGGCCACGACCAGGAACACGGCGATCGGGAGCACGAACCAGGGGAGCCACAGCAGGAACGCCTCGACCGAGTCGAGGGCCCAGCCGACCGCGGTGCTCAACGGCGTGAAGAACCCCGTGAAGAGGGGATGAGACCGCCTGGCCGACTGTTGCCAGCGTCCGAACTCGTCGATCGGATCGGAGAAGGTCGTGTCGAGCAGTGCCGGGAATTCGCGACCGGTACCGAACAGCACCTGCAGCAGCACGACCCCGAAGGCCAACAAGAGCCACGGGGCGTACCGGCGGGTGGTGGGGAGAGCCGTCGCGCCGGGGCGGTCCGCCACTGCGGTCACGGGCGCTCTCCGAGCAAAGAGATCACGGCGTCACGGTCGACGATGCCGGCCAGGTCGTCGCCGTTCGTGACACCGATGGCGTCGGTGGCGCTCAGCAGGACCGGGAGGATCTGGTCGATCGATCGCTCCATCGGCACCGTGGCTCCGATCGGCTCGCCGTTGCGGCGCTTCATCACGCTGCCGGCGGTCAACACCTTCGTGCGCGAGACGTCCTCGGTGAACTCGCGCACATAGTCGGTGGCCGGGTCGGACAGCAGCTCGAGCGCGGTGCCGACCTGGTCGAACGCCCCATCCTTCATGATGGCGATGCGATCGCCCAGCTTGATGGCCTCGTCGAAGTCGTGGGTGATGAACATGATCGTGCGATGGAGCTCGGCCTGGAGGCGCAGCAGCTCGTCCTGCATCTCGCGCCGGATCAGCGGGTCCAGCGCCGAGAACGGCTCGTCGAAGAACATGACGTGCGGCTCCACGGCCAGGGCTCGACCGAGCCCCACCCGCTGCTGCATGCCGCCGGACAGCTGCTGCGGGTAGTGGTCACCCCAGCCGGCGAGGCCCACCACTTCGAGCACCCGCTCTGCCCGCTCGTGGCGCTCCTCCCGAGGCACGCCCTGAATCTCGAGCCCATACGCCACGTTGTCGATGACCCGGCGGTGTGGGAACAGTCCGAAGTGCTGGAACACCATCGACATGTCGGTCCGCCGGACCGCCCGCAGCTCATCGTCGCTCATGGCGGTGAGATCACGCTCGCCGATCCACACCGTGCCGCTGGTGACCTCGGTCAAGCGAGCGATGCACCGGACCAGGGTGGACTTGCCGGAACCGGAGAGGCCCATGACGACGAACGTCTCGCCAGGAGCGATGGCGAACGACACGTCCCGGACGGCGACGGTGTTGCCGGTTTCGCGGAGGATCTCGTCGCGAGGCACGCCGGCGCCTGCCATCTCGAGCGCTCGCGCCGGTCGCGGCCCGAACACCTTGAACACCTGCTCGGCCGACAATGCCGACGATGGGTGGGGATTCCCGCCGTCCATCGGGTCAATGTACCGGGAGCGGCCGCCGCACGTTCGCTAGGTTGCCGGTTGCCGGCCGGTGCCGCCGGTGCGGAACGAACGAAGGGACGAACGATGAGACGAGTGTGGGCCGCGCTGGTGGCTGTTGCCCTGGTGGCCACCGCCTGCGGAGGCGACGACGGAGGAGACAAGGAAACGATCACCTTCGTGGTGAACCCGTGGACGGCTTCGGCGCTCAACGTGGCCGTCGCCGCCCAGATCATCGAGGAGGAGCTCGGGTACCCGACCGAGGTCGTGACGATCGATGAGAACGAGGCGATGTTCACCGGCCTGGCGGACGGGACGCTCGACGCCGTCCTGGAGATCTGGCCGTCTGGCATCACCGAGACCGAGCAAGCGTTCTTCGACGATGGCTCGGTGGTGAACATCGGCGGCCTCGGCGCCATCGGCAAGATCGGCTGGTTCGTTCCCCAATACGTGCTCGACGAGCATCCCGAGTATGGGACCTGGGAGGGTCTCAACACGCCGGAGGCGGCGGCCTACTTCGCCACGGCGGAAACGGGCAGCAATGGCCGGTTCCTCGGCACGGACCCGTCCTACTCGCAGTACGACGGCCTCATCATCGAGAACCTCGGCCTGCCATTCGAGGTGATCTTCACCGGCTCCGAGCCGGCCACGGTCGCCGAGCTGGATGCGAGGGCCGCAGCCGGCGAGCCGGTGCTGATGTACTGGTGGACGCCGACCGCGGCGGTCGGGAAGTACGACCTCGTCAACGTCCAACTGCCCGCCTTCACGCCGGAGTGCGGGGCGAGCGGCGCTGCCGCCGACGCCGACGTGGCCTGTGACTACCCCGAAGACCCGATCTTCAAGGCGGTCTCGGCGCAGCTCGAGGAGAAGGCGCCCGACGTGTTCGCGTTCCTGCAGGCGTTCACGATCACCAACGCCGACCAGCTCGAGATGCTGCCGGCGGCTGAGATCGACGGCGAGGACGTCGACGATGTGGCGGCCGACTGGATCGCCGCCCACGAGAGCACCTGGCAGGCCTGGCTCCCTTAGGCGGAACGACGAGATCTGGGAGGGAGGGCCGCCTTCGGGCGGCCCTCGTCACGAGCGGGCGATCGAGGCGTACACCTCGGGACGGCGGTCCCGGTAGAACGCCCAGTGGTGGCGGACCTCTTCGATCAGGTCCATGTCGAGATCGCGGACCAGCACCTCGTCTTCGGTGTCTGAGGCGGTGCCGCCGATGATCTCGCCGCGCGGCGAAGCGAAGTACGAGCTCCCGTAGTAGTCGGTGTCGACCAGCTCCTCGGAGCCGACCCGGTTGATGGCGCCGACGAAGTACTCGTTCGCCACGGCCGCCGCCGGCTGCTCCAGCTCCCAGAGGTAGCGCGAGTGTCCGCGGGTGGTGGCAGACGGGTTGAACACGATCTTCGCCCCGGCCAGTCCCAGCTCCCGCCACCCTTCGGGGAAGTGCCGGTCGTAACAGATGTAGACGCCGATCCTCCCGACGGCCGTGTCGAACACGGGATATCCGAGGTTGCCTGGACGGAAGTAGAACTTCTCCCAGAAGCCGTCGACTTGGGGGATGTGCGTCTTGCGGTACTTACCGAGATAGGTGCCGTCGGCGTCGATCACGGCGGCGGTGTTGTAGTAGTGGCCTGTGTCCTCCCGCTCGAAGAGGGGGACGACGAGGACCATCGACGTCTCGGCCGCCAGCTCGATCATCCGACTCACCGTCGGGCCCTCGGGCACCGCCTCGGCGGAGCCGAAGTGCTCGTTCTCCTGCACGGTGCAGAAGTACGGGGCGTTGAAGATCTCCTGGAAGCACAGCACCTGTGCCCCCTGCTCGGCGGCCTGGCGGGCGTAGGCGACGTTCTTGTCGACCATGGACTCTTTGTCGCCGGTCCACTCGGCTTGCACGAGCGCAGCGCGAACGATGTTGGGCATGGGAGAGAGAGTACTGGGTACTGAGTACTCGGTACCTTGAGTCAGGTACCTCGTACTCGGTACTGGGTACCGGGTACCCACTACCGTCCCACCGCATGAATGCCACCGATCGCACCGAGCAGGCAGTTGACCACCTCACGCCGTCTGGCCTCATCTGGGCGATCATGGCGGTCACGGGGCTGTGGCTGGTCGGGTTGTTCATTCTGGCGGTGGGTTACACCCTCACCGAGTGCCTGGGCGCCGTGTGTGAGGAGCCGGCACCGCGCGGAGTCTGGTGGGGCGCCGTGGCGCTGGCGGGGCTGACGTTCGCGTGGAGCGGACGGGTGGCGACGCGGATGACACACGCGACGTGGACCTGGGCGGCGGCGGTCCCCGGTCTTCTGTTCCTGCTGATCGTGAGCCTCTGACGTGGGACCGGGCATCGGGTTCGTCGGCCTCGGCACGATGGGCGGCCCGATGTGCCGTCGCCTCCTGGAGGCCGGCTATCCGGTCACGGCGTTCGACATCGACGACGAGGCTCTGGCCGCCGCCGTGGCCCTCGGTGCCGAGGCTGCTTCGTCGGCGGCCGGGTGCGCCGGCGCCGCAGAGGTGCTGTTGACGTCGCTGCCTCACCCGCACCACGTCGAGTCCGTGATGGGTGGAGGGGCGTTGGCGGCGCTCTCGACCGGATCGTTGTGGATCGACTTGACCACCAACGAGCGCTCCCTCGTCCTTCGACTGGCCGACCAGGCACCCGCGGGTGTCACCGTGTGCGACGCACCCGTGACCGGGGCGGTCGACGGGGCCCGTCGTGGCGAGCTGACGCTGTTCCTCGGTGGCGCAGACGCCGACCGGGCGCGGGCCACCCCGATCCTCGAACATCTGGGGCAGGTCGTGCAGTGCGGCGACCTCGGGTCGGGCAACGTGGTGAAGCTGGTCACCAACCAGCTGTGGTTCGTCCACGCCGCCGCTCTGGGCGAAGGATTCGCCCTCGGCATGGCCAACGGCGTGGAGCTCGGGACCCTTTGGGAGGCGATCAAAGCCAGCGTGGCGGACTCCTTCGTGGCCCGGCACGACGCCCCGTCGATCTTCGCCGGCCACTACGACCCGTCGTTCACGCTCGATCTGTGCCTCAAGGACCTGCGCCTGATCGACGAGCTGACGACGAGCGTCGGCACCGACCTGCCGATGACGGCGGCCGCCGGCCGGGTCTTCGCCGATGCGGCCGCGCGCTACGGCGTCGAGGCAGGTGAGCTCCACGTCGCCCGCCGCATCGAGGACGACGCCGGCCTCGAGATGCGCCTGGAAGGGGACTGGGTGCCGCCGTGGCAATCCTGAGCGCCGGAGGCGCTCAGGATTGAGTACCAAGTACTGAGTACCAAGTATTGAGCACCGGGTACTTGGTACC
>JBPEXB010000579.1:0-6559 GCA_052032125.1 Acidimicrobiia bacterium | reverse complement strand
GCTCCTGATTCTCGGCATGCCTGTTGAAGAGGCGGAGCAGCTGCGCCTCTACTACGACATCGTCTACTACACGATCACCGCGTTAGCATCGCTGCTCGGGGGACTGCTCATCGCCATCGTGCTGATGCTGCAGCGGACGATCAGAGGATTGATCGACATCGGCCACCCGGACGGCGACAGCCCGTTGATCGCTTCCGAGCATCACGCGGACGACGCGGAACAGTCCCACGCCATGGGAAGGACCTGAGCATGGACTGGTACGTCGACGACCCCCAGCACATCTCCGAGCTGCGGCGGCAGTTCGCCGACTACCTCGAGCGCCATGCCGTCGAAGGCACCGACACGAGCTCAGCGGTGCTCACGTTCTCGGAGTTGGTCACCAACGCCTTCGAGCACGCCGGTGGGTCGGTCTGGGTCTCGGTCGACTGGACCCGGCAGCTGCCCGTGCTGTCCGTGCGCGACATCGGTTCATCGTTCGACATCGACTCGATCAAGGCGCCGACCGATCACAGCCCGGGGGGCCGGGGGCTCGCCATCGCCAACAGCCTGGCGGTCGAGCTCGAGGTGGCCACGCGCGACAGTGGCGGCTCGACCGTGACAGCCACGCTGGACGTGCCTCGCGGCGGTCAGGAAGACTTCGATCCTCTGCGCCGCCAGGCCGGGGTGCTCCCCGACATGAGCGAAGCCGGGCCCGAGGGATTCGGCAAGGAGTCCTTCCTCCGGGCGCTCGTGGTGCAACTCGCTCAGGACATCGAGCTACGCGACGGCCCGATCGCCGCCGAGGCCCTCGTGGCGCAGGTCGGGATGGACGTGGGCGGACGGATGGAGGAGGAATACCGGCGCGCCACCGGAGCGGAAGGCACGCTGACCCCTGAGCAGATGGCCGACTGTTTCGTACGCCTGAAGCACGCCATCGACGGTGACTTCTATCCGATCGAGGTCAGCGCGGATCGGATCGTGTTGGCAAACCGGTGCTGTCCGTTCGGTGAGGCGGTGCAGAAGGCGCCGGCTCTGTGCCGCATGACCTCCAGTGTCTTCGGCGGGATCGCCGCCAACAATGCCGGAGGCTCGTCGGTGCTGCTCGAGGAGCGAATCGCCGTCGGTGACCCGCAATGCCGCGTGGTCGTGTGGCTCGGCGACCCGCCCGACGCCGAGCATTCCCGGCACCGCTACGAGTCTTCCTGACCACCTACGTCCCGAACGGCCTGTTCCAGCCACGATCGGGCCGTCGGCGCTCCTTCTGGCAGTGCCGCAGCGAGCGCCTCGCCCAGGACCGTCGATCCGAGCGCATGGCCGAGCGCCGCCCGCCGGTCCTGCCACGACAGCTGCTCCGTGAGCATGGTGGGTTCGTTGCACAGCAAGGCGGACTTGAGGGTCCGCAGCAGCCACACCCCGCCAGAGGCGAGCTCACCGTCCTCGGCGTAGTGCATGCCGAGCTCCCTGCTCAGCCGACGCACGATGTCGTCCTCGGCCGCCTCGATGGCGGCCAGATCGGCGGCGGCCGGCCCCACCTCCACGGTGGGACCGTTGAGAAGATCCTCGGGTTCCTCCGCCAGCGAGAGCAGCTGCATGGCCGACACCGCCCAGCCGTGGGCACCCAGGCGCCTGGCCAGCCGATCGTCGGAGCCGAAGGCCCGACCGCCGACGACGACGGGCGTGCCCGTCTCCCTCGCAGCCATGATCATCCGGTGGGCACCTGGGAGGTTGGCGGGGAGTGAGCAGCTGATCGCCACCAGGTCGGGTCCCGTGTCGTAGATGGCGGCCACGAGCTGGCCGGCGGGCACGGAGGCGCCGAGCAGCCGCACCTGCCAACCGGCACTCTGGAAGCACAACCCGACGACCCGGGCTGCCAGGGTGTGCCACTCTCCTTCGGCGCAGGCCACGAGCAGCGTCCGGCGTACCGTCGTGGTCGGCGTGGTGCGCTCGGCGAGCCTGGTCAGGGCGCGATCCGCCGCATCACTGGCGAGATGCTCCTGGGCCACCGTCCATCGGCCCGACTCCCACCGCTCGCCCACTTCCCGAAGCAGGCGGGGCAGGAGCACATCGGCGATCTCCTCGAGGGACAGACCGTCCGAGATGAGGTCCTCGACCAGTGCACCTGCGGCCTGGCGGTCGGCGGTCTCGAATCGATCGAGGAGGGCGCCGACCTCGTCAGTCATCTGCGCGAGCGACGAGCACCAAGAGGTCGTCGTCGGGCTGGCCGGCGGCCCACGTCTCGATGGAGCTCCCGATACCGGCGATCATGGAGCGAGCCGAGGCGGGCCAGGCAGCCGACGCGATCTTGCCGAGCCGCTCCACGCCGAAGAACTCGTCGCCGAACCGGCTCTCGGTGATGCCGTCGGTGTACAGCACCAGACTCTGTCCGGGTTCGAGCGTCACGTCGGCGTCCTCGAAATGCGGGTCGGGCATGACGCCCGCCATCGTGCCGCGCACTTCGAGCGTTCGCCATCGATCGTGGCCCTCGATGACCAACGGTGGTGGGTGACCGGCCACCGCCACCTGTGCGCGGCTCCCCGATCCGTCCGTTTGGATGATCATCACGGCGGCCGTCAGCATCGGCTTGGTCGGCTCGGCCAGGAGGGACGAGTTCAGTACCCGTAGAGAGTCGACGGCGTCATGGGTGGCCATGCCCGCCGCCCGGAGCGCGGTCCTCGCCAGCTCGGCGTGGGCGGCGGCGACGATGCCCTTGCCGCTCACGTCGCCGACGAACACCAGCCACCTTCCATCGGCCAACTCGACGATGTCGTAGAAGTCGCCGCCCAGTCGCACGAGATCGGTGGCGGGCCGGTAATGAGCCGCGATCTCCATGCCGGGCACCTCAGGAAGATCTCGCGGAGTCGCAGCCGCCTGAAACATCGACACGAACTTGGAGCGGTCGGCGTGGATCTCGGCTCGGTCGATGGCGCTGGCCGCTCGCCGGCTGGCGGCCGCCAGCAGCATCCGGGCCCGCTCGCTCCACGGCTGCCCATCACGCACGAGGACCACGGTGCCGATCCTGGTGCCGTGCGCGATCAAGGGGAAGGCCAGCGTCGAGGCGTCCGGTGCCTGGGGCATCGACTCCCGCAAGTCAGCGTGATCGACGACGGTGAGGGCGGGGTGGTCGGCCGCGCCATCCTCTCCTACAGCGATGGTGAGACGAGCAGCGGCCGCCGGGAGGTCGTGGGAGGTGCCGCTGAGCATCACTGGCGTGCCTCCCGCCACGGCGGCGCAGCTCAACAGGTGACCGTAGGGATCCTGCAGCTTGACATCCACGATGCAGGCCGCGGCCAGGCGCTCGGAGACCAGCCGGGCGAATTGCGAGGCCACACGCTCGGTATTGAGTGAGCCGGCGATCGCCTCGGTCAGGTCCATGAGAAACTGGAGGCGCTCCCGATCCGCACTCGACTCGGAGCGAGCGAGCTCTTCGTTGGCGATCAACACCATGCGCTCCCGGTCCAGCGTCACACGGTCGGAGAGGAGATACACGATGCCGCGCCCGTCGATGGGCGTGCCGTCCTCATCCACCGTGATGCGTCCCTGGCCTTCGATCCAGCGAACGGATCCGTCTGGCCAGACGATGCGATGGCGGATCGAATAGTCGCCCCCCTTCTCCGCCACCTGGCCGATGAGGGCTGTCACGTCCTCGAGATCCTCCGGATGGATCTTGGCGAGAAAACTCTCGAAGTCACCTGCGAAGCTCCCTGGCTCCATCCCGTAGACCGCCTCAGCGCCCCGATCCCAGTGCACGACGTTCTGGCCCGGATCCCAGGTCCATGTGCCGATGCCGATCTGGCTGAGCCAATCGGCGTGAGTGTTCCGTTCGGAGGTCGTGTGCTCGCGCAAGGTGCGCAGACCCTACGGGCTGCGCACCATGTGTGCATATGCTGAATTCAGCTCTCGGACGATGCCTCGTCGTCGCCTGAACGGCGCACGATCAGGAACAGCACGACCAACGCGACGGCCGCGATGACCGGCGGCACGCCGACGCCCTTGAGGCCCTTGAACGATGCGAGCCAACCCATGAGAAGTCCTTTCTCGATTCGATGAACCGGATCTACCCATCGGGCCGGGGGCAAAACCCTCACTCGGCGGAGGCGGCTGCCTTCAGATCGTCCAGGGTTCGACGCAGCAGCCGCGAGACGTGCATCTGCGAGATGCCAACGGCTTCTGCGATCTCGGATTGCGACCGGTCGTCGAAGAATCGCATCATGAGGATCGTGCGCTCCCGATCCGGCAGCGCCTTGATCGCGTCGGCAGCGGCCGCCCACGGGCCGGCCATCTCCAGCCGTTCGTCGAGGTCGCCGAGCAGATCACCCACGGTGGCGGAGCCCGAGTCGTCCGACCCCACCGGGGCGTCGAGCGACCCGGCGGTGTACGCCGATCCGGCGTCCATCGCCTCGAGGACGTCCTCTCGCGACGCTCCGATCTCCAGGGCGATCTCGTCGATCGTGGGGGAGCGACCGAGCCGGTGGGTCAGATCCTCGGCGGCTCGCGACGATTCCATCCATCGCTCCTGGAGCGATCGAGGGACCCGAACGGACCAGGTCTTGTCCCTGAGGTGCCGCTTGAGCTCGCCGACGATGGTCCGGGTGGCGAAGGTGGCGAACTTGACCTGATGGCCTGCATCGAACCGCTCGATGGCGTTGACCAATCCCAGACGGGCGACCTGCTCCAAGTCGTCGATCGGCTCACCCCGGCCCCGGTATCGCATCGCCAGCCGCACGGCCAGCCGGTCGTATGCGTCGACGAGCTCGCGCCGCGCCCGTGGATCGTCCCGCCGGGCCAGAAGGTCGAGGATGTGGTCGGAGTCGGTCACTCTGGCAACCGAACGACGAACTCGGCTCGCTCCTCTCCGAGGACCACCTCGGGATACAGAGCCGCGACGACGTCCAGAGGGTCGACGCCGTCCGCAGGTGGTGCGTGGCCGAAGGGCGAGACGCCGATGCGCACCTCGGGGTGGGCGTGCTCGGCCGTGATGGTGATGCGGGATCCCGGATGAGCCAGCAGGGTGGCGGTGCCGAGCTCGGAGACCGCCAGCTTGGCATCGGCCACCTCGTCTTCGCCGGCACCGAGATGGCGCAGGACGCTGGCGAGGAAGAGGCGGGCCACCGAGAGCAACTCGGCGGATGCGTCGATGTCGAGCGTGTATCGGCTGGGCTCAGCCATGGCTCGTGGCCGAATCGCGCGAGGGATGCACGTTCAACCACTCTTCGACCCCGGTGATGGAGAAGAGCTTCGTGACGGGTCCGTCGACGGCCACCAGATGGAGGCTGCCTCCGGCGCCGTTGGCTGCCTCGTTGGCCGAGATCAAGACTCTCAGCCCGGTCGAGTCGATGAAGGTGACGCCCGAGAGGTCGACCACGATCGGTCCCCCGGCGTCGAGGGCCTGGATGCGCCCCTCCAGCATCGGGGCGCTGGCCAGGTCGATCTCACCACTGACAGCGAGGACGGCACATCCGTTCTCGGTCGTCTGCTCGATGTGAAGCTGTTCGGCCACCGCGATCACGTCCTCCCAGGCCCTGCGACCGGGCCGGGCACGTAGTATACGAAGTCGATGGCCGGCGAAACCCTCAACCTCAGTGTCCCCGCAGACGTCGGGGCAGTGCGCATCATTCGCACCGTGGCGGATGGTGTGGCGGCGGCGTCGTCACTCGGTTTCGACACCTTCGACGACCTCCATCTGGCGATCGACGAAGCCAGCGGGGAGCTCATCGCCCACGGGGCAGACACCCAGCTCGAGTGCACCGTGACAGCCGGTGATCGTTCGGTCGACGTGGTGGTGGCCAGCGACCGCCGACTCGACGGATGGCCGGCCGACGATTGGGCCGAGTCGCTCGGCGCGGTCGTCCTTCAGGCGGTGGCGGCTGATGTCCGGTTCGAGGACGACGGGACCCGCTCGGTCGTCGCCTTCTCGGTGCGAGAGGTCTAGGGGCCGCTCAGCTGCAAGCGGTCGGTAGCGAGAGGTCGCACCAGACCATGGGCCGAGGACGTCGCTTGATGCCCCACTCCGAGGCCAGCGTGTTGACGATGGAGAGCCCGAAGCCGCCCGGGGCGTTGGGACTGCGCATGCGGAGCTTGACCTCGTGGCCTGCTTGGGTCGCCACGGAGAGCCGCACCCGGCGCTTGTCGATGGTGACCTCCAGCGCGATCGGGACCGACCGGTCCCCATGGATGACGGCGTTGGTCACGAGCTCGCTCACGATCAAAGCGGCATCACCGGCGATCGCCGGGTACTCGGCGAGAACCTCTTCGATGAACGCTCGGCCGCGACCGGGCGCCTGCTCGTCCGGCTCGATCTGCACGGTGTGGTGGCTGGTGTGCATGGTGGCTCCTGCAGGCGTACCCGGTCGGGCCGCGACTCAAACACGCGGTGGTGCAGGATTCAGGCGGAGAGCGCTTCCAGCTCCTGGCGAGCGGACTCGACATCGGCCAGTGCGGCTCGCACGGCCTCTGCGATGCCTTCCGGGAGCTCTTCTGCCAGAACCCGGTCGAGCTCGGTGACGGCATGCGATTCACCGGTCTGCGCCGACTCCACGAGGGCGGAGTCGCCGGCCACGGTGCCTTCGACGGCGATCCAGGC
>JBPEXB010000578.1:0-3419 GCA_052032125.1 Acidimicrobiia bacterium | reverse complement strand
CCGGTGATCGTGTCGTCGGCGAGGTGACGAAGCGCCGTGGCGGCCTCCTCGAGCGGGTAGGTGACCACCTCGGGTGTCACGTGACCGTCCAGTGCCAGTCGGGTGACCTCGACGAGGTCCTGGTAGGTCCCCACGTAGACCCCCTCGATCGTTCGCTCGGTCGTGACGAGATCGAGCGTCGGGATCGAGATGTCACCGCCCACCCCGACGGCGACGAACCTCCCGCCGAAGTCGAGCGCAGCCAGGCCTGCTTCGACCGTCTCGTCGGAGCCCACGAAGTCGAGGACCGCGGTCGCTCCCGGCTCGACCTGCCCGAGCTCGACTGCGGCGTGTGCGCCACAGGCGAGTGCCAACTGGCGGGCGGACGGGCGACGGTCGACGGCCACGACTCGGGCAGGGGTCGTCGCCCGGAGGATCTGGACGGCCAGGTGCCCGAGCCCGCCGGCCCCCAACACGATCACGGTGTCGCCAGGAGCGACCTGTGGCCGGGTGCAGGCGCGGTAGGCCGCCAGCCCCGCGTCGGTCAGCGGGGCGAGCGTCGTCGGGTCGGTCCCTTCTGGCAGCGGGACCATGGCCCGCTCGGTGGCCAGCAGCAGCTCGGCGAACCCTCCCGGCGCGTCGATGCCGGGCGTGCGCCGGTCGGGCGCGGCGGAGTCGAGACCGCGTCGCTCAGGAGCGCTGAGACCGCTCGCCAGGAACGGGTAGACCAGCACCGGGTCGCCCACCGACACCGTGGTCACGTCCGTCCCGATCTCGTGGACGAACCCGGCGTTCTCGTGTCCGAGCACGTGTGGCAGCGCCGTGTCGAACTCGCCGCGCAGGAGGTGGAGCTCGGTCCGGCAGACACCCGCCCCGGCGATGCGCACCACGACGTCGTGCGCCTGGGTCGCCCTGGGCTCAGGGAGCTCTTCGATGGTGACCAGCGGCCCGCTCAGGTCGGGGTCGAACGCGTGCATGACGGCTGCTCTCATCCCGCCTCCTCTGGCAGGGTGAGCGAGCAGGCTTCCAGGTCGAGGCGGCGCACCCCCGGCACGAGGGGGAAGCGGGGCCAGGCCGCCCCGGAGACGTCGAGCCCGATGGCGTGTCCCGGCCGCCACTCGTGGCCGACGAAGCCCAGGTCGATGGTGGTGGGGCCCGGCCCGCCGCACAGGGCGACGCCCTCGCCGACGTTCCAGGCGCTGCCATCGGGGTGGATGTCCACCAGCGTGAGCACGACGATGGCCCCGGGCGAGGCATCGACCGTCAGCGTGGCCTCGGCACGCCCGACGCAGCGGTGGCCTCGGTCGAGAGGGTCGGAGGAGAAGGAGAGCACGTCGGCACGGGCTCGGCGCGCCCGCTGATCGAAGGGACCCGGGCGAAGGTCGGGTTCCCACGGATAGATGCGACCGCCGAGGGCGGGTGTCGGGTCGTCACCCTCCACCTCCAGGGATGCCACGCCCGCCGACGGTGTGTCGGTGAGGTTGCCGGAGCCGAGCCACCTCGTGGCCGGCGATGACGGCGGAGGCCAGGCGTCGTACGTCGCCCACCGGTCGGCGCCGGTCACGAACACGCGAGCTTTCGGTGGCGCGGCTCCTTCGTCCCTCATATGCCGGTCGTACCACTCGCGCTGCAGCAGCGTGAGCGAGAGCTCAGCGCTGCGCCCGTGGTCCCGATCGCCAGAGCGGCGGCGCAAGGGCAGTCCGGCGTGGTCCCACGGCCCCACGACGAGGGCCGAGCGCTCGCCCGCTCTCGTCGCCAGCTCGAGCGAGCCGTTGCAGAAGACGTCGTACCAGCCGGCGACCACCAGCGCCGGCGCCTCCAGGTCGGTCAGGGCGCCCGCGTCGGGAATCCGACCGTCGCCGGCGAAGGGGCCATCGCCCGCTGTCCACTGCTCGATCCACCTCGCGGCGGGGGAGTCGGTGAGCACCTCGTGGTCGAGCCCGGCTCGCGAAGCCATGGCCGGCTGGTCCCAGGCGGCCAGTGCCGCCTCGACGTCCCTGACCCGGGCATCGTTGGCAAGGAGCGGGCCGAGGAGCCACGACAGGTGAAACCCAGCGTTCAGCACCCCTCCGAGGTGCAGCCACGAGGAGCGGATGTCGGCAGGACCCAGCCCCGGGACGATGGCGCCCAGCGGCTCGGGCTTGGTGACGGCCGGGGCGACCTGGCAAAAGGCGTTGTAGCTGATGCCCGCCATCGCCACCTGGCCGTTCGCCCATGGCTGCTGAGCGCACCATTCGATCACTGCCCGACCGTCTGCCTGCTCGTCGACGAAGGGCTCGAACTCGCCGCCGGAGCCGTAGCGGCCTCGCACGTCCTGGAGCACCACCGCGTAGCCGGCCCTGGCCAGGCCCAGCGCGTCGACCTGCAGTGACGTCGAGGCGGCGGTGGTGCGGTCGTAGGCGGTCCTCATCACGACGACGGGATGACCGCTGGAACCCGATGGCCGCACCACGTCGGTCGCCAGCCTCACACCGTCGGGCATCGGTACCGCGATGTCGGTGTCCACCGAGAGGGTCGTCACGGTTGGGCAGCCTAGGGAAGGCGCCTGCCCAGGCTCACGCGGATTTGATAAATTCCGCCCGGAGCGATGCCCGGGAGGTGCGGCATGATCAAGCTGATCGGCACGGCGTACAAGCGCGACGACTTCACCACGGAAGGGTTCTTCGAGTACTGGCGCGACGTGCATGCGCCGATCTCCAAGCAGGCACCCGGCCTGCGGGGCTACGTCGTCTCCGAGGTGATCAGCAAGCTCCAGGGCGAGCTCGAGTCGGAGGCCTTCGTCGAGCAGTGGTACGACTCGGAGGAGGACTTCGAGAAGGCCGGCCAATCGGACATCCTCGCCGAGGCCTGGGAGGACGTCGGCAGGTATGCCAAGACCACGGGCACGTTCTGGGTCGTCAAGGAACACGTCATCATGCCGCCCCCGCCGCGACCGCAGACGTGGTGAGGAGGTCGTCCATGAGCCGTTTCGAGGGCAAGAACGTCTTCATCACGGGGGCCGGGAGCGGGTTCGGCAGGCGCACCGCCTACCGCTTCGCCGAGGAAGGCGCCAAGAACATCTACATGGTGGACTACAACCAGGAGCGCCTGGATGCCACCGCGCCCCAGGTCGAAGAGCGAGGGGCCACGGCTCACAAGATCAACCTCGACATGGCCGTCGAGGCCAACTGTCGCCAGGCCATCGCTCAGGCGCTGGAGGTCGACCCCAAGCTGGACGTGATGATCGCCAACGCGGCCGCCTGGCATGCGTCCCACATCCTGGAGCACAGCTGGGAGCAGTGGCGGCGGGTGCTCTCGGTCAACCTCGACGCCTACTTCGTGCTCGGGCAGGAGGCCGCCAGGGCGATGAAGGACACGGGCGGGGGCGTGATCCTCTTCACCTCGTCGATCGTGGGGGAGGGGCACGGGCGTGACTTCACGTCCTACAACGTCGCCAAGGC
>JBPEXB010000577.1:0-4451 GCA_052032125.1 Acidimicrobiia bacterium | reverse complement strand
GTCGGTGGACACAGTCTCGGGGTTGCAGTTGACCATCACCGTCTCGTACCCGGCTTCCCGCAGCGCAAAGGCGGCGTGGACGCAGCAGTAGTCGAACTCGATGCCCTGGCCGATGCGGTTGGGACCAGACCCGAGCACGATCACCCGCGGCTTGTCGGCCGGTTCGACCTCCGACTCGTCCTCGTACGTCGAGTAGAAATACGGGGTCTTCGCCTCGAACTCGGCAGCGCAGGTGTCGACCCGCTTGTAGGTCACGTCGATGCGGCCGCCCTGGCGAAGCGCCCTGACCTCGTCCGCCGTCCGGTTCCAGATCCATCCGAGCTGGGCGTCGGAGAACCCGGCCCGCTTGGCCGTCGTGATGAGGTCGATGTCGGGACCGCCCGCCGCCTCCAGCTCCGCCCGGACCTCGTAGATCTCCAGCATCTGGTCGAGGAACCAGGGGTCGATGGCGCTCAGCTCGGCCACCCGCTCGACCGACCAGCCACGGCGCAGCGCCTCGCCGACATGGAGGATGCGCTCCGACGTCGGCGTGGCCACCCGCTCGGCGAGCTCCTCGTCGTCCCAGGACCGCATCACCATCTCGCCGGGATCGGCATTGAGCCCGACCCGGCCGGTCTCCAGGGAGCGGAGCGCCTTCTGAAGCGCTTCCGGGAACGTGCGGCCGATGGCCATCGCCTCGCCCACAGAGCGCATCGACGTCGTGAGCCGGTCAGGAGCGGCGGGGAACTTGGCGAAGTCGAAACGCGGGATCTTGACGACCGTGTAGTCCAGGGCCGGCTCGAAGCTGGCCGGCGTCGCACCGGTGATGTCGTTGGCGATCTCGTCCAGCGTGTAGCCGACCGCCAGCAAGGCGGCGATCTTGGCGATGGGAAATCCCGTTGCCTTGGAGGCCAGGGCCGACGAGCGCGAGACCCGCGGGTTCATCTCGATGACCAGCCGGCGGCCGGTCTCGGGGTCGACTGCGAACTGCACGTTGGACCCGCCCGTCTCCACCCCGATGGCTCGCAGGCAGGCGATGGCTTCGTCGCGCATGTCCTGGTATTCGCGGTCCGACAGCGTCTGCACCGGGGCGACCGTGATCGAGTCGCCGGTGTGCACGCCCATCGGGTCGAGGTTCTCGATCGAGCACACGATCACCGCGTTGTCATGGGCGTCCCGCATGACCTCGAGCTCGAACTCCTTCCAGCCCTCGACCGACTCCTCGACCAGGATCTCGCCCACCGGCGAGGTCTGCAGCCCGTGCCGGGCCACCTCGATGAAGCCGGCCTCGTCATCGGCCATGCCGGTGCCGCCGCCGCCCAGGATGTAGGACGGCCGCACCATCACCGGGTAGCCGATCTCCTTGACGGCCGTCATCGCCTCGGTCATCGACCGTGCATAACGGGCTTTGGGAACCTCCAGGCCGGCCGCCTCCATCGTCTCCTTGAACCGGCCCCGGTCCTCCGCCCGTTCGATGGCATCCAGGCCGGCGCCGATCAGCTCGACGCCGTATTTGTCGAGCGTTCCCGCCTTGGCCAGCTCGGTCGTGACATTGAGGGCCGTCTGTCCACCGAGCGTCGGGAGCAGGGCGTCGGGCCGCTCCAGTTTGATGATCTGCTCGACCACCTCGGGCGTGATCGGCTCGAGATACGTCGCGTCGGCGAACTCGGGATCGGTCATGATCGTCGCCGGGTTCGAATTGAGCAGGACGACGCGATACCCCTCGGCGCGCAGCACCTTGGCCGCCTGCGTCCCCGAGTAGTCGAACTCGCAGGCCTGGCCGATGATGATCGGGCCGGAGCCGATCAGCAGGATGGTTTGGAGGTCGGTGCGCTTCGGCATCAGCCCTCCCTCCCTGTCAGGCCCATCAGGTCGAGAAAGTCGTCGAACAGACCGAAAGCGTCGTGCGGACCTGGAGCGGCCTCCGGGTGGTACTGCACCGAGAAGGCGGCGATGTCCTCACAGACCAGGCCTTCGAGGGTGCCGTCGTTGAGGTTCTGGTGCGAAGGACGGACGGTGCCGAAGGCAGTCTCCACCGTCTCGGGGAGCAGGTCGGGGCTCGGCAAACCGGTCCGGGCGGGCGCCGCCCGGTCGGTCAGCGACCAGAGATCGACGGCGAAGCCGTGATTCTGCGCCGTGATCTCGACCCGGCCGCTCTCGAGATGCTTCACGGGGTGGTTCCCGCCGTGATGCCCGAACGGGAGCTTGAAGGTGGTGGCTCCCAACGCCAGGCCCAGGACCTGGTGGCCGAGGCAGATGCCGAACACGGGCACCTGTCCGAGCAGCGAGCGGATCGTGTCCACCTGCTGCACGAGCGGCTCGGGGTCGCCCGGCCCGTTCGACAGGAAGACGCCGGTGGGTGCCAGCTCGAGGATCTGCTCGGCACTCGCTGCCGCTCCGAGCACGGTCACCTCGAGTCCTCGGCGGGCGAGCTGGCGCCCGATGTCGCGCTTGAGCCCGTAGTCCAGGGCCACCACTCGTCCGATCGGGTCACCGTCCGGCTCGAAGGTGTACGGCTCGCTCGTCGAGACGCCGGTGGCCAGGTCCTGGCCGGTCATGACCGGCGCTGCGGCCGCCAGCTCGGCCAGCTCTCTGCTGTCGGCGTCGGTGCCGATGGCGACCGGCATGGCGCCCCGGTCGCGGATGTGACGGGTCAGCCGCCTCGTGTCGAGGTCGGCGATGGCCCCGATCCCGTGCCGGGCGAGGTACTCCGCCATCGAGCCCTGCGCTCGCCAGTTGGAGTGACGGCGAGACAGCGAGCGCACGATCAGGCCGCGAGCCGCCGGGGCCGCCGCTTGATCGTCCTCCTCGGCGACGCCGTAGTTCCCGATGTGGGGAGCGGTCATCACGACGATCTGGCCTGCGTAGGACGGGTCGGACAGGACCTCTTGATATCCCGTCATCGACGTGTTGAAGACGACCTCGCCCACTCGCGTTCCCGGCGCCCCCACGGCCCGGCCCTCGAAGACCTCCCCGTCGGCCGTCACCAGCAGTCCCTTGCTCAACCCGACACCATCCTCTCGTCGTTCACTCCCTGCGGCCCGAAGGTCCAGCGTCCTTCGAACACCGTGGCCCGCACCGCGCCGGTCAGCGACCGTCCGGTGAAGGGCGAATTCTCGGACTTGGACCGGTACCGGTCCGGCGTCCAGGCGGTGTCCCAGTCGACCGCCACGAGGTTGGCCGGGGCGCCGACCTCGGGCCAGTGGCCCTGGCGCTCGAGGCCGGCGATGCGAGCAGGCGCCACCGACATCCGCTCGAACAGGTCGCGGGGGCTCAGGCCGGTCGCGGTCCGGACGGCGCCGAAGGCCGTCTCCAGGCCGATCACGCCTCGCGGAGCCTCTTCAAACGGCACTTCCTTCTCGTGGGCGGCGTGGGGCGCGTGGTCGGTGGCCACCGCATCGATCGTGCCGTCGGCCAGCCCTGCCACCAGGGCCGCCACGTCGTCGGCCGTCCGCAGCGGCGGGTACATCTTGTACACGGGATCGAGCGACTCGACCAGGTCGTGGGTCAGCCACAGGTGATGGGGCGCCACCTCAGCGGTCACCGGCAAGCCGCGGTCTTTGGCGCCGGCGATCAGCTCGACCGTGGCGGCGCAGCTGACGTGCTGCACGTGGTAGCGGGCTCCCGTCAGGGCCGCCAGCTCCAGGTCACGAGCGACGATCGACGTCTCGGCGATCGCCGGCAGCCCTCCGATCCCCAACAGCGACGAGACCCGTCCCTCGTGCATGTGGCCGCCGCCGGCCAGTCCGGGGTCCTCGGCATGCTGAGCGATCACGCCATCGCTCCCCGCCAGGTACTCCATCGCTCGTCGGAGCAACCCGGCATCAGCCACGGTGAGCCCGTCGTCGGTGAACACCCGCACACCGGCAGCCGCCAGCTCATCGAGGTGCGCCAAACGTTGCCCGGCCATCCCGGCGGTGATGCATCCGGCGGCCGCCACCTCCACCAGGCCGACCGACCGGCCGCGATCCACCACGTGGCGAGCGAGGTGCCCGGCGTCGGTGGGCGGATCGGTGTTCGGCATGGCCACGACGGCCGTGAAGCCGCCGGCGGCGGCCGCCGCCGACCCGGAGGCGATGTCCTCTTTCCATTCCTGCCCGGGCTCACGGAGGTGCACGTGCATGTCCACGAATCCGGGGCCGACGATGGCGCCCGTGACATCGATCTCCTCGTCGCCGGTCAGGCCGACGCCGAGTTCGACGATCGAGCCTTCCGCCATCCGCACGTCCAGGCGGTCCCGACCGTCGCGTGTCTGGACCTCCCCACCCTTGAGCACCAGGCCGCTCATCGCTCGCCCCCCAGGAGTCGGAACAGCACCGCCATCCGGACCGCCACACCGTTGGCGACCTGGTTGAGCACCAACGCCCGCTCGTCGTCGGCGACCGAGGCAGCGATCTCGACGCCCCGGTTCATCGGTCCCGGATGGAGCACGACCGCCTCGGGCGGGAGGGCCTCGAAGCGGCGGCGGGTCA
>JBPEXB010000576.1:0-2894 GCA_052032125.1 Acidimicrobiia bacterium | reverse complement strand
GCTCGCCGCCAGCGCTGCCTATGTCGGGGCACCAGGGTGGGATGTTCGGATGGTGGTCAGCGTCGGGGAGCGTGAGCTGCCGGGCGGTTTCCCTCAGTTCCCCGCCACGAGCGTCCCGGTGACCTGGCGCCGCATCCCCCGTGACGCCTTCGAGCGTGACGGCTACGTCGCCACCATCGCCGATCGGCTGAGCTATCCGACCGACGCAGACGTCGTCCTGTTCGCCGACGCCGACGTCCTGATCACCGGCCGCATCGATCAGGTGTTGACCGACGTGGCGCAGCGGAGCCTGGTGGCCGGCGTCGTCGCCCACGCCGCCCCACCCTGCGGCTCGCCGTGGAGTTGGGAGGGCCTGTTCGCCGAGGCGGGAGCCCGGCCCATTCAGGCGTGGCACCAGCACACAGGTTGGCCCTTCATGGCGGGCGAGGATGCCGAGCGGCTCTGCCCGGCGTACTACAACTTCGGCGCCGTGTTCGCCGCTGCCCCCGCACTGGAGTCGCTCGGTGGCGCCTTCGAGAAGTCGTTGGAGGTCGCCGTCCGAGCCGGCTTCGGCTACTTCAGCGCCCAGGTGGCGCTCGCCGTTGCCATCGGCCTCGCCGAGGTCCGAACCGCCGCGTTGGGCATGCGGTACAACTTCCCCAACGACCCCCTCTTCGAGACGGCGCTTCCCGAGGAGCTCGCAGGTGCCCGTCTCGTCCATTATCTGCGAACGCCGATCATCGACCGAGCAGCGATCTGGGAATCGTCGCTGGCAACGATGACGCTGCTGAACCGCACCGACCTCGCCGGGGCCAATGACCTCGTGCGCAGGACGATTCGTGCGTTGGTGCAGGACGGGCGGGTGGCGCTCTGACCTGACGCCGGTCAGCCGGCGCCGATCTCCTCGATCGCCCGACCCACCTGGAGGTCACCCGCCAGGTCCGGCAGGTCGACGTGATAGTGAGCGTCGGGCAGGGTCCCGACGGCATCGAGCAGCGTGCTGAAGAAACACCGCATCGCAGCCGCGGCGGCGATGTCGAAGATCTCTGCATCGGTGAGGCCGAAGCTCCTGAGTCGGTCGATGTCGTCCTGAGTGACCGAAGTCGCGGAGCGGGTCACCTTCACGGCGTAGTCGACGACCGCCTGTTCCTCATCACTCAAGCCGGCCGCCAGCGGATGCAACGCCAGCGAGCGAACCTCGTCCGACGAGGCGCCGAGGTCGAGCAGCTTCTGGCCGTGCGCCAGCGTGCAGTACGACGACTGGAGCGTCACCGCCGCAGCCAGCGTCACCAACTCGTAGCGGCGCAGGTCCATGTTCGACACGACGCTCTTGTTGAGGTTCGCCCAGGCGTCGAAGACCTCGGGCCGGAAGCTGAACGCCTTCCCGTAGTTGGGGACGTGGCCGAGCGCCCGGTTCAGGTGTTCGTACAGGTCGGCCACCGGCCCCTCGGCCGCGGCCTCCTCGGTGGTCTCGAGATAGCTCATGGCGTGAATCTACGCCGGGGTGCGATGGCGAGACGGCTCCCAGCCGACTAACACGGGTCCCATGACCGATCTCAGCGACAGCAAGACCCTGATCCTCGGCGGTTCCGGCGTGCTCGGCACGCACATCGCCGCTGCGCTCCGCGCCCGCGGCGGCCATGTCGTGCTGGCGGGCCGCGACACAGCGCGCTTGCAGCAGGTGGCGACGGACCTCGGCGGTGACGTGCGCTCCGTCGAGTTCGATCTTCGCCAGCCACATCATGCGAGCCACGTCGTCGAATCGGCCGTCACCATGCTCGGTGGGCTCGACGGGGTGGTCAATGCGGCGGGTGTCGTGGCGTTCGGTCCGCTCGCCGGGATGGACGACGCCACCCTCGAGGAGCTGGTGGCCACCGACCTGCTCGGTCCCCTGCGGGTGATGCGGGAAGCCATCGCCCGACTCGACGGCGGGTTCCTGGTCAACATCACCGGTGTCGTGGCAGAGCAGCCGGTGGCGGGGATGGTGGCCTACTCGGCGGTCAAAGCAGGCCTGAGCGCGGCCAGCTCGGCGCTGGCTCGGGAGCTCCGCCGCAGCGGCATCCACGTGGTCGATGCCCGACCCCCTCACACCGAGACCGGCCTCGCCGAGCGGGCGATCGCGGGGGAGGCGCCGTCCATGGCCGAGGGACTCGACCCTGCTCATGTCGCGGAAGTGATCGTGGCCGGGATCGAGGCGGGGACCAGAGAACTGGCGGCGTCAGATTTCGGCGGCTGATCGGCCGACAACTGGTCCAACGACTCTGGTAGCCGCTCTGTAGCCGGCCCACCGTGGACATGTGATCACGACCACCGACAGCCTTCGCATGCGAGGCCTCCTCCGGCCACGGCCGCTCGTGGCCGCCTGGATGCTGGTGCTCGGGATCGACCTCTTCGTCAACGCCGGTGTGCTCGCTCGACTCTGGGATCAGGGGCGAGAGCGGGCGTTGCTGGCCGACGAGGCGCTGTTTCGGCGGATCCCGATCGGCTATCTGACGTTCGCCATCGGCGTCGTCGCCCTGGCCGTGGTCCTGGGCCGTACCGCCACGCAAGGGATCCCGGCATCGCTGGGAGTCGGCATCGGCTTCGGTGCGGTCGCAGCCACGCTGGGGGTCGTCGGCCTGTGGACGGCGATCGACATGACGGGCTCGTTCGTGGCAGCAGCGGCCCTGACGCAGACGGTCGAGTATGCGGCGGCCGGGGCGGTGCTCGGCGCCTTCTCCCGCCCCGGCGGGCGCGGCCACGAGCGCCGCCTGTTCCGCCGGACGGTCGTCGTTGCCCTGGGGCTGGCGGTGGCCGGGATCGTGGTGCAGAACGTCATAGGCGCGTGAGAGGGCCGCGCACCGGCGCGGCCCTCTCGTTGTCGTGTTGCGTATTCCTCTAGAGGAACACTCCGTTGCGCTCGTGGCCCATGTCCG
>JBPEXB010000575.1:0-15541 GCA_052032125.1 Acidimicrobiia bacterium | reverse complement strand
ACGCCTTGGTGGCGATGATCTCTCTGGCGAGCTCGAGCGCCACCTCTGACGGCGCCTGCCCCCTTCGCTCGGCCTGGATGAGCAGTTCCTTGGTGCGGTCGTAGAGGCTCTCGATCCGCGGTGGAACGAGCGCGGGGTCGTCCTCGCCGTAGATCGGCCCGCCGATGCTGAGCATGCCCCCTGCGTTGACGAGGAAGTCGGGTGCGTAGACGATCCCGGCCTGGTGGAGACGTTCGCCGTCTGCGGCCGTGGCCAGCTGGTTGTTCGCCGACCCCGCCACGACCTCGACGTCGAGGCGCCGGATCGTGTCGGCGTTCAGCACACCTCCCAGCGCACAGGGCGCAAAGACATCGGCGGGCTGGTCGTAGATCGCCTCCACCCCCACCCGCTCGGCGCCGAACTCGTCGACCGCTCGCCGGAGCGACTCTTCGTCGACGTCGGTGACGATCAGTCGGGCACCCTCCTTGTGGAGCAGCCGGCACAGCTCGTAGCCGACGTTGCCGACGCCCTGGACGGCGACGCGGAGGCCGTCCGGCCACTCCCCCATCGCGTGCTCGACGGCAGCCTTCATCCCGTAGAAGACCCCAGCGGCGGTGTGAGGAGCCGGGTCGCCGATCCGACCCGGGAGGCCGAACACGTACTCGCAGTGACGGCCAAGCACCGCCACGTCGTCGATGCCCATCCCCACGTCCTCAGCGCACCAGTAGGCACCGCCGAGACGCTGGACGTGCCGGGCGAAAGCGGCGAGGAGCTCGGTCGTCTTTGCGACGTGGGGGTCGCCGAGGATGACCGACTTGCCGCCGCCCAGCGGAAGTCCCGCCAGGGCGTTCTTGTGACTCATTGCACGCGAGAGACGCAACGCGTCGGTCAGCGCGGCATCCTCGGAGGCGTAATCCCACATGCGAACGCCGCCGGCGGCCGGACCCAGCCGGGTGCTGTGCAGGGCGATGATGGCGCGAAGCCCCGACGGGGCGTCGTGGCAAACGATGACCTGCTCGTGGGAATCGAACTCCGGATGCCCGAACACGTCCATCGACTTCGAAGCTAGTCACTCTCTCGATCAAAGGTGGACATCCGCCCTTCGATGTCGTCGAGCAGAGCATCGGCCGCTTCCGCCGCCTCGGTCGTGAGCGGGTGGTCGCTGAATCGGGACTCTTCGAAGAGCGCCGTGAGCGCTTGTTCGCTGGGCCGAACCGGCGGCACCGCCGCCGACACGCGAGCGCCGTACTCGTGCGGCGTCTCGGACCCGGCCCTCCTGCCCACGCGTTCCGACCCGGCCTCCGTGAACGACTCGTACACCCGGGCGATGCGGGAGCGGACGTCGGTGGCGGAAGCCCGGGTCGTCTCCGGTGCGCCGGCCGGGTCGGCGCGCCCGCCCACCCGTTCCACGCCGCCGGTGATCCGCTCGCTCCTCCGGCCTCGGCGCAGCGAACGCAGGAGATCGGCGAGGACGCCGGGGAACGCCAGCAGCACTGCCAGCAGTGCGGCCACGACCCCGCGCTCGCGGCCCTTGCGGTAGGCCAGCCGCAGAACAGGGCGTGCCCGGACGACCTCACGGACGATGACGATGCCGACCGCCGCCAGGGCCACCCAGAGCGCCACCCGTTCCGCCACCCTCCGGGCCGAGGGTGAGATCAGGGGCTCCGACGGCTCGATCGGCGGCCGCACCTCTCGATCCTGGAACGGGATCGTCGGTTCGGGCGCGGTGCGAGCGATGTCGTCTTCGTCGGCGTCACCTTCCGGATTGCGGGTCCGAAGCCAGTCGATGACACCCTCGAGGCCGTCACCGACCAGCGAGGCCCCGGCTCCCGCAGCCCGCAGTACCGGCGACGTGTCACCGGCCGGCAAGATGGCGAGCACTGCCGCCACCACCACGGCGACCACGATGACCCGTCCCGCCCAGCGGTCGCGCACCGCCGTGTGGACCACGGCTCGCTGCGACTCCCAACGCAGCTCGGCGTCCCGAATCCTGGCCAGTCCGAGCGCCAGCACCCCGACCGGCAGGTAGATCAGCAACGGCCAGACGATCCCGGCGACCGGAGCCCGATTCAGGCGAATGAGCTCGGACCAGGCGGTCAGCCCGAGACTGCCGAGCACCAGGATCACCGAGGCGCCGCCCAGGAAGCGCACGAAGAGCGCCTGGAGCGGTGGGATCTCGAGCTCGTCACCCGACAGCGGCCGGCCCAGCCGGGCGAGGTCGCCGATGGTCGCCCCGGCTGCCAGCCAGGCGGCGATCGCCACCGCCAGCGTGATGGTGGTCGGGCCGGTGAAGAACCCGTCCGGCCAGGCGCCCACCTGCGCGAGGATCCCGCGGCCGTCCACCACCAGCGCCACCGTCTTGGCACTCACGAGCAGAAAGCCCAGCTCCGCGAGCGACTGGCGCAGCCGCGCCAGCCCGGCTCTCGGCATCCGGATGTCGATCACAGCTGCCACTTCCGCAGTCAGCACGCCGAGCGACGCGGCGATCACGAGGGGCCAGGCGGGCATCCACGCAGGCGTCGCCGACCCGGCGGCGAAGGCGACCGCCCCGGCGAGCAGCGTCAGCACGATGACCCGACCGATCGAGGGGGCGGTCATCAGCCGCGCACCAGATCCAGCTCGTCATCGATCGGCAGGACGCCGATCCCGGTGGCACGCAACGAGGCGGCGGCGTCCAGCGCCTCGGCGGTCGGCTGTACCAACAGCACGTACGGTGCGAACCCGCGCCGGCGTAGCCCGCCGACGGTTGCGGCCAACTCGTCCGTCACCCAGGGGGTGATGACCGCCACCGAAGCCCCCCAGGGCAGACCGGTCGTGGCGGCGTCGACGAACTCCTCGAACGGGGCCTCCGAGACCCCCTCCACGCGTGCCAACGTCTCGAGCAGCAGCATCAGATGCGAGCGACCACCGCCGACCGGGTGCGAAGCACCGGCGGAGGCGGCGAGCGGGTCGGCGCCCGCCACCGCCAGGCCGACCTCCAGGCTCTGCTCGGTGACGATGTGGTGGGCCAGCGAAGCGGCAGCCGTCACGGCGAACTCGACTCCCGAGCTCTTGCGCCCCCTCGGGTACCAGAGCCGTATGAGGTTGACGACGACCATCGTGCTGCGAGCCATGGCCGGGTCGAGCTGCTTGACCTGCAGCTCACCCGTGCGGGCCGAGGCCGGCCAGTGGATGGCGCGCCTCGGATCGCCTGCATGGTACGCCCGGACGCCGCGCATCCGGGCCGGGTCGCGGAGCAGTGCGGTCCGGTCTCGCAGCACCGGCACCGGAGCACGGGCGGGGATGCCGAGCGTGTCGGCGGGCACGATGCGCGGGTAGACGGTCAGCAGCTGTGGCTCGATGGGAGGGAATTCGACGGTCCGCAACCCGAAGAGGTCGCCCGACACGGCCTCGAGCGGCCCCACCCGGTAGAGACCGCGCCGCGAGCACACCAGCTCGTAGGTGAAGGAGACGGCTTCGTCACGGTGGAGCGACAGGACGTGGCGGTTGGCGTGTTGCCGGCTCCGCAGGGCCTGAGGTACGACATCGACGATCTCGAGCCAGTGGACGGCCCGCCCACGGTTCTCGATGGTCACCTCCACCGTGACGCGATCGCCATGGAACGCCCTGGCCGGCAGCGAGCGAGTGATGGTGACCTGAGCGGGTTGGGCGAGCCATCGCCACACGACGGCGGCGGCGATGACGAGTGCCACCAGCGCCGAGAACGCCGCCCCGACCCGCAGCGCGATCACGAGCGCCGTGAAGAACGACAGCGAGTAGACGACCGACTTCACGGGCGGGCGGTGGTCAGGCGGAGATCATCCATCGATCACCGGCACGTCGACGCCGGCGACGATCTCGGCGACGACGTCGTCCGCGGTCACCCCGCGCAACGCGGCATCGGCGCTGACGACGAGCCGATGACCGAGGACCGGTCGGGTCATGGCCTTGATGTCATCGGGCAACACGAAGTCGCGCCGGTCGAGCACGGCCCTCGCCCGGGCCGTGGCTGCCAGAGCGATGGCGGCCCGCGGGCTGGCCCCCAGCGTGACCGAGCGATGGTCGCGGGTCGCCTGCACGAGCCGCACGGCGTAGGCAGCCAGGTCCGGATCGAGGTGTACGTGCTGGATCCGGTCGGCCATCTCGGCCAGCTCTTCGGGCCCGGCGACGCTGCGAACCGACTCGATCGGGTGGCCGTGGCGAACCCGATCGATGATCCCCACCTCTTCCTCCAGGGTCGGATACCCGAGCGACAGACGGATCAGGAACCGGTCGAGCTGCGCCTCCGGCAGCGGGAACGTGCCCTCGTACTCGACGGGGTTCTGGGTGGCGAGGACCAGGAACGGGTCCGGGAGCGGGCGGGAGACGCCGTCGGCGGTCACCTGCCGCTCCTGCATCGCCTCGAGCAGCGCCGACTGGGTGCGGGGGGTCGCTCGGTTGATCTCGTCCGCCAGCAAGACGCCGACGAACACCGGGCCCTCGTGGAACTCGAAGGTGCCGCTCGCCTGGTTGTAGACAGTGGTCCCGACCACGTCGCTCGGCAGGAGGTCGGGGGTGCATTGGAGCCGCTTGAAGTCGACGGCCAGGCTGGCGGCCACCGCCCTCGCCAGCATCGTCTTGCCGGTGCCCGGGACGTCCTCCACGAGGACATGCCCGCGGCACAGGAGGGCGATGACCAGCGTCCGGATCTGATCGTGCTTGCCGACGATGACGGTTTCGATGTTCTCGATCAGCCGTTCGGCGAACTCCGCGACCTTCAGCTCCGACACGCTCGACACACCTTCTCCCGCCGTCGTGGTGGTCTATTCAAGCGGTCGAGGCGCTATGTCGCCGGGGCCAGCGGCGGTGCCGACTGCGGGGCTCGACCGACCCCGCGCTCGAGGGGCAGCCACACCCAGAACACTGCCCCGTCGCCCAAGGCGGAATCCACTCCCACCACCCCGCCATGTGCCTCAGCGATCTGCCTGGCCACCGCCAGGCCCAGGCCGCGACGCGGTCGGTCCACGTCCTCGCCGCCGCCTGCCCGCCAGTAGCGCTGCCACACGAGATCATGGTGCTCGGGTGCGACGCCCGTCCCCTGGTCGGCGACCGCCAGCCACGCCCACCCGTCGACCGCCCCGCCACCGATCGTGATCTGCGACCCGTCCTCCGAGTGCCGCACGGCGTTGGAGAGGTAGTTCTCGATGATCTGTCGGATCGCCACCCGGTCGGCCACGACCGACAGGTCGATGTCGCACCGGACGTCGAGGGTGATCGATCGGCGTCCGACGGCGATGGCGAACTCCGCCACGGTCTCGTCGATCACCTCACACAACGCAACCGCCTCACGCCTGACCACGGGCGCCTCTCGCCTGGCAAAGGTCAGCAGGCTGTCGACGGTGTGCGAGACGCGGTCGACCGAGGACCGCACGACCTTGGCCGCCTCGCGGAGCGCCTCGGGGCTGTCCTCAGCGATGGCCACGTCGAGATTCGTGGCCATGATGGCCAGCGGGTTCCGCAACTCGTGGGATGTCTCGTGGATGAAGGCACGCTGAGACTCGGCCGCCGACTCCAGCCGATCGAGCATCCCGTCGAAGGTGTCGGCGAGGTGACGCAGCTCGTCGTCGGGTCCCTGGAGCTCGATGCGCCGGCTGAGGTCGGTGGCCTGGATGTCCCTGGCCACCTGGGTCACCCGTTCGATCGGCCGCAAGGCCCGTCCGGCGATCAGCCACCCCACGAACACCGACACCGGGAACAACCCGACCAGCACGATGATCGAGACGTCGCGCAGGCGCTGCAGGGTGCGGCTGTTCACCAGCTCCTCGAAGGGCACGAAGGTCTGACGGATCGTCTGCTCCTGGATGCCGACGAAGGCACCGGGGAGGTCCGTGATGGTGGTGACCTGCAGGTCGCGGCTCACCGGCTCGCCACTCAGCGATTGCTGCACCGCCAGATAGACACCCCCGAGCGCCGCGGTGCCGAGGGCGAAGACGATCGCCGAGTAGGTGATCGCCAGCCGGAAGCGCACCGAGCGCGCCCAGGTCGGCACCTCAGCCGTCCTCACGCAGCAGGTAGCCGCGGCCGACGACGGTCTCGATCGGTTGGTCGTCGCCGAGCTTCCTGCGCAGGTTGCTGATGGTCACCCGCACGGTGTTGGTGAACGGGTCGGCGTGCTCGTCCCAGACGTGCTCGAGGAGTTGCTCGGGTGTGACCACGGTCCCGGCGTGCACCATCAGGTACCGGAGGAGAGCGAACTCCTTGGCAGTCAGCTCCAGCGGCACGCCGCGGCGGCTCGCTTCGTGGCGGGCGTCGTCGAGCTCCAGCGCACCCACCGTCACCACCGCCCCGGTCCGCCCGGCGTCGCGACGCAGCAGGGCGCGGATCCTGGCGACCAGTTCTGCGAACTGGAAGGGCTTGACCAGATAGTCGTCGGCGCCGTCGTCGAGGCCGGCCACCCGGTCCTCGAGGCTGTCGCGAGCGGTCAGCATGAGGATGCGGGGCGGATCATCACCCATGGTCCCCCCCGACCTGATCACCCGGGCGATGTCCCGTCCGTCGGCGCCGGGCAGGTTGAGGTCCAGGCAGACGAGGTCGTAGATGGTGTACGACAGCTTGTCGAGTGCCTCGTCGCCGCGATGGGCGACATCGACGGCGTATCCCTCGCGCTGGAGCCCGCGCACGAGCGCGTCGGCCAGTTCCACCTCGTCTTCCACGACCAGCAGCCGCATGAGGGTGACGGTACCGGCCACGGCATGAAAGGGACGTAAACGGGGACGGAGACGGTGGCAGGAGCCCGGGTCCCGGGTCCCAGTCGAGGGCGGGCCGTACCGGGTACCGAGTACCAGGTACCGGGTACCGGGCACGGCGAGCTGCGCAGCAGCGAGCCCCTCACCCTCCGTGAGGCCCTGACAGCAGGCCCACGGGAACCGCAACGCGTTTCGATCTCGTCCTACCTGGGAAGAGCCTGTTCAGAATCGGGTGTCGGCATGCCGATACCTGTGGTGGAGGACAAGACCATGACCACTCGCCGTGTTGAACATGCCAGAGGACCGATGTACCCGGTCTACGTGCCCGACACGACGACCCCTGCCATCTTGATCTCGGAGCTGCTGGGCGGCGACGGCCCGCACAGCGACTACGCCGATCAGTGGGTGCGGGTCGGTGGGCTGCACGCCAGCGTGCCCCACACACCCATCGTCAGCAACGCCGCCTAGACGGCCGCTCAGCGGCAGATCTCGTCCGGGGCGACCGTGCCCCGGTGCACTCCCAGGCGCAGCGCCTCCACCGCCGATCTCGCCTTCGCCAGCGACGCCGCGATGTGCCGCGCCGCCACCTTCCCCTTGCGATCGTCGGTCAGCGCCTGCTCCAGCAACAGCCACCCGGCATAGAGATGGAGGTAGGCGTCGACCATGCCGCGAGCGGCACCGGCTCGCTCGGCATCGCTGATGTCGCCGTCGAGGAAGCCGTTGCCCTCGTCGATCGCCTCAGACATGTCGTCCAGCAGCGACCGCTGGTCGGCGAACCGGTCGCCCACGGCGGCCGCCAGCTCGTCGATCTCACCGTCGAGGACCCTGCTGCGCACCCCGGCCAGTGAGGCGCCCACCATCACCTGGGTGGTGCCCTCGTAGATCGTGGTGATGCGCACGTCGCGCACCATGCGCTCGAGGGGCATCTCCTGCATGTAGCCCATCCCGCCGTGAACCTGTTGGGCCAGGTAGCAGATCCGGTTGGCCTCCTCGGTCACGAGGTACTTGACCGCCGGCGACAGGAAGTCGGTCAGCGCGGCAGCCTGCTTGAACGCCGCCTTGTGATCGTCGGTGGGCCGGCCCTCGGCCCGCCGGTGCTCGATCTCCACCTCCAGGCGGTTGCGACGGTCGAGCCACTGCGCCCCGGTGTAGGTGAGGGCCCGACACGCCTCCAGGCTCACCTGCATGTCGATCAGCAGATCGGCCACCGCCGGGATCCGGTAGATGATGTCGCCGAACGCCTCCCGCTCGTGGGCGTAGGCGTAGGCCGCCTCGTAGGCGCCCTGGGCGATGCCGAGGCCCTGGGCAGCGACGCTGTAACGGGCGTGGTTGAGGATGTGGAGCACGTGCAACAGGCCCGAGCGGCGCTTGCCGACCAGGAACGCCTCGGCATCGTCGAAGACCAGCTCACAGGTCGGCGAGCCATGCAGGCCCATCTTCTCCTCGAGCCGGGCCACCGTCACGCCCTCGCCACCCTCGCAGGCGAAGAGGCTCAGCCCGAACATGCCGTCCGTGCCCTCCTCCGAGCGGGCCAGCACCAGCAGCATCTGCCCGTTGCCGTTGGAGATGAACTGCTTGGTGCCGCGCAGCCGCCACGTGCCTTCGTCGTCCTGGAACGCCTTGACCCGCACCCGGGCGAGATCGGATCCCCCGCCCGGCTCGGTCAGCACCATCGCCCCGATGCGACTGCCGTCGCAATACCCGGGCAGGAACCGCTTGGCGATGTCTTCGGTGCCGAGGTGGGCGATGGCCTCGCCGACGTCCTGGTAGCCGAACATGGTCTGCATGGCGGCGTCGGCCCGCGACACCATCTCCACCATCATGATGTAGATCGTGGCCGGGAAGTTCAGCCCGCCGAACCTCCTGGGGATGATCACGCCCGCCATGCCGGCCTCGGCGAGCCGCTGATAGCTCTCCCAGCTCCCGGGGGCGTAGTGGACTTCGCCGTCGACGAGCCGGGCACCCTCGAGGTCGATGTCTGCTGCCCGCGGAGCGATGAAGTTGCCGGCGATGTCGCCCACGAGTTGCAGGGCCGCTTCGTGCTGCTCGACGGCCTCGTCGTAGTTGGCGGGAGCGAGCGGGTCGTCCGAGCTCACGAAACCCCTCTCCAGCATCTCGACGACGTCGGCCAGGTCGAGCCGGTGGAAGGTGTCGACCAGATCGGGGTTGTCGGTGAAGAAGTTCGGCATCCGCTGAAATCTACCGCCGGCCGTGCGGTGCTCCAGTCGAGCCGCCTCCCCGGGAGGCCGGTCGGAGGCGTGTCGCCCGGTGACCGGACCCGGAAGAAGGGCCTGCGTAGGCCTTGGAACCGTGTTTACTGACCGCAGGAGGACAGCGGACGGGATGGGATCGACGACACGAGTGACGCTCGGGCCCGGCTTCACGACGGAGGCCGGGTTCCACGAGACGCCGGCGGGGCGGCTCTTCTACGTGTGGGACGAGCCCGACGAGCCACGCGGCGACGCCGTCCTGATCGCCAGTCCGGTGATGTCCGAGGCGCTCAAGAACAACCGGCGCGAGGTCATGCTGTCCCGCCGCCTGGCCGCCGCCGGGCGGCCCACCCTGCGGTTCCACCCGATCGGCCTCGGCCACAGCGACGGGGTGACCGCCGACCTCACCGTCGACTCGATGGCGCGTGACACCCGGGCCGCCGCCCAGCTCCTCGCCGAGCGCAGCGGCCGACCCGTGACCGGGGTGGTCGCCAGCCGGCTGGCGGCGCTCTCCTCGGCGCGAGCGGGGATCGGCGCCCCGCACGTGGCGCTGTGGGACCCGGCCTTCACCGGCACGCCCTACTTCCGGGACATCCTGCGAGCGCTGCTGATCCAGACCGTGACGACCGGAGCCGAGCGCAAGATGGCCGACGTGCTGGCGGAGCTGGAGGAGCGAGGGTCGGTCGACGTCATGGGGTTCAGCATCGGCAGGCCGTTCCATGCCTCCGCGCAAGGCGCCGAGATGCCGGAGGGCGACCCGCACGTCACCGCCTGTCACATCACGCTGTTCCGCCAATCCCCACTCACCAAGGCCGAGCAGCGTGCGATCGATCGATGGATCCCCGGCGCAGAGGTGACGTCCGAGAACGCCGAGCTCACCGAGGCGTGGTGGTTCCACGAGGACGCCGACGTCCTGAAGTCCGAGGAGACGCTCGGCATGGACACGGCCATCGTCGAGCACACCGCCGAGTGGCTGATGTCACGTTCCGGGGTGAGCGCATGACCGCGGTGACGGCCGCCGCCGAGCGCCCGGTCTACTTCGAGGCCGGCGGGAACCTGCTCTTCGGCATGCTCACGGAGCCGGAGGCGCCCAACGGGCTCGGGGTCGTGATCGTGCAGGGCGGCGACACCGTCAACGTGTCGCTGCAGCGCAACCGGATGGCGGTGGAGCTGGCCCGGCGCCTGGCGGGCGAAGGATTCGCCGTGCTGCGGTTCGACTACCACGGCCTGGGCGAGAGCTCCGGCGTGATCGGCGAGCTGCGCCTCAGCACGCCGTTCACCGAGGACGCCGAGGCCGCGGCCGCCTGCCTCCGGAGCGAGACCGGGGTCGATGGCCTGTTCCTGGCCGGAGCGTGCTTCTCGTCGCGGACCTCGTTGTCGACCGCTCCCCTGCTCGACGACGTCGTCGGCGTCGTCATGGCCACCCCGCCGATCGCCAACTACGAGCGGCGCGAGGCTCAGGCCGAGCGCATGGCGCGCGACCAGGACCTCGGCCAGTACGTGAGCAAGGCGCTCTCGTGGGAGACGGTTCGCAACCTCGCCAACCCTCGCCGGCGGGCGATCTATCTGCGCCTGGCCAAGGCCAAGCTCACCCAGGTCCGCAAGAAGCTGGCCAGCCGGCTGGGCGCCGGCTCGGGGGACGACCTCTGGTGGGTGAGCGAGCACCTGCTCGACCCGCTGGAGACCATGGTCGAACGACAGGTCCCGGTCATGATCGCCTACGGGGTGGACGACCCGCTCTTGCGGGAGTTCCAACGGGCGGAACAGGGACGTTTGGGGCGCATCTTGACGAAGGGCGGTCCGCTCGTCGACGTGCGCCGCGACTTCCCCGGCGTGATCCACGGGTTCCCCCAAGAGCCCGGTCAGCGAGCCTTCATCGACGCGGCGCTGGAGTGGATCACCACCCGGGCCGCCTCCCGTACCTGAGACCACCGTCAGCGCGAATCTGCCCTGTCGTTAGCCACACGGCACTCGATATAGTTGTGTGAGCAGGGACGACGGGGGTCGAGTCCGCGGGGCACTGCTCCGATGACTGCTGGACGCCCTGCACGCGCGCCGTGAGCGTACGAGAACGATGACCAGGGAGGCACTCACTGTGGGTGACGAGTTCAAGCCAGACGAGTTGGTCGCGCTCTGCGCCGACCTCGGGCAGCGGTTCGCCGCTCGGGCGACCGCCCACGACCGCGACGCCTCCTTCCCCACCGAGGACTTCGACGACCTCAAGGAGGCCGGCCTCCTCGGCATCATGGTGCCGCGCGAGAAGGGCGGCATGGGCGCCGACTTCCTGACCTACACCAAGGCGCTCGAGCAGATCGGCAAGGGCCACGCTGCCACCGCCCTCACCTACAACATGCACAACATCGTCATGGGCGGTGTCGCCGAGATGGACCTCGACGCCATCCCCGGCCGCCATGGCGATCGCATGCGCAACTTCGCCGACTGGTTGTTCAACGAGGCCGTGGAGCACAAGCGCGTGTTCGCCTCGGCCACCACCGAGCCCGGCGTCGGCGCCAAGTACTCGAAGCTGCGCTCGACCTATGAGCGCACCGACGACGGCTACATCCTCAACGGCGTGAAGTCCTTCGTCTCGATGGCCGGCTTCGCCGACTACTACGTCGTTGCCGCCCGCCAGCTCGAGGAGACCGACAGCGCCGTGCCGCCGCTCTCCTTCTTCGCCGTCCCGAGCAACGCCGACGGCATCCGCATCGAAGAGGTGTGGGACGTGCTGGGCATGCGGGCCACCACCTCCAACACGGTGTACCTCAACGACGTCTTCGTGCCCAAGGAACTGCTGTTCCTCGGCAGTGAGGGGATGGGGTTCTACAAGCTGTTGCGTGAGCCGCACTGGCAGGTCGGCGGGTACAACGGCGCCTACCTCGGCATCTGCGCCGCCATCGTCGAGTTCGTCACCGACTACCTCTCGAAGAAGACCATGCCGGGGGCCGACGGCACCGTGATCGACCAGCCGATCCTCCAGCACCAGGTGGGCGAGCTGGCGATCAAGCTGGCCGGGGCGAGGGCGCTCACCTACGAGGCCGCCCGGCTGGTCACCGAGGCACCCGGGTCACACGAGGCCAACGTGGCGATCCACCAGGCGAAGTACATCGTCGGCGAGGTGGCGCCAGAGCTGGCCTCGGCCGCCATCCGCATGTGCGGCGGATCGACGATCTCCAAGCGCATGCCGCTCGAGCGCCTGTACCGCGACGCCCGATGTGGCGGTCTGATGCCCGCCAAGAGTGACGACTGTGTGCAGTACGTCGGCAAGGCGGCACTCGGACGCGACGTGACCGATCCGGACGAGTCGTACTGGTAGACGACCGAGGCCTCGCTCCGCCAAGCACAGGGGGGCCGGCGGTCTGATCGATCGACGGCCTGGGGGAACTGGACAACACGTCAGGGAGGAACAAGCGGATGGCATTCGTGCTCCACGGGCTCTTGGAACGCTCTGCGCAGCGGTTCCCGGATCGCGCCGCGGTGGTCGACCGTGACTGGACGCTGACCTATCGCGAGTTGAACGAGCGAGCCAACCGGCTGGCCCACGACCTGATCGACCAGGGAGTCCGGCCCGGCGATCGAGTCGGCGTGCTGATGGACAAGTCGATGCACGCCATCGTCGGGCTCTACGGGATCATGAAGACCGGTGCGGCCTATGTCTCGATCGACGCCAAAGCACCGGTGGCACGCTCCCGCTTCATCATCGGCAACTGCGGCATCGAGGTCCTCTTGTCGGAGGCCAAGCAGGCCGAGCACTGGGACGAGCTGACGGTGGACACCGATCTCCGCCATGTGGTCGTGATGGACGAGGCACCGGAGACCGCTCCCAACAAGCTGACCGCCGCCTTCTTCGACGGCGAGTCCGGCGACGCCGCACCGGTCGAGGCCGGCGCCATCGAGATGGACCTGGCCTACATCATCTACACGTCCGGGTCCACGGGTGACCCGAAGGGCGTCAAGCTGACCCATCGCAACGCCTTGGCGTTCGTGGAATGGGGCGTGGAGGAGTTCGAGGTCACGCACGAGGACCGGCTCTCGAGCCACGCTCCCCTCCACTTCGATCTCTCGATCTGGGACGTCTATGCCGCATCGATGGCGGGAGCGACCCTGTACCTGGTTCCGCCGATGGCATCGGTGTTCCCGGGCCAGATCGTCAAGTTCATCCAGGAGCACGAGATCACGGTGTGGTATTCGGTGCCGTCGATCCTCTCGATGATGACCGAGCGGGGCAAGATGTCCGAGGGGATCTTCCCCAGCCTCCGCGTCCTGCTCTTCGCCGGCGAGGTCTTCCCGTCCAAATACCTGGCCCGCCTCATGGAGCTGCTGCCGGACACCGAGTTCTTCAACCTCTACGGGCCGACCGAGACCAACGTGTGCACCTACTACCGGGTCCCGGAACCGCCGGACCCCGAGTTGGGCGACATCCCGATCGGCCGGGCGATCTCGTCGGATCAGTCCTACGTCGTAGGAGACGACGGTGCGCTGGTCGAGCCGGGCGAGGTCGGCGAGTTGTGGATCCGCGGCGGCACGGTGATGGCCGGCTACTGGGGCGATCCGGAGAAGACCGCCTCCCGGTTGGTGCCCGACCCGTTCGCGAGCGAGATCGTCAACATGGTGTACAAGACGGGTGACCTGGTGCGTGAGCGCCCCGACGGCGAGTTCGAGTTCCTCGGCAGGCGGGACAACCAGATCAAGAGCCGCGGCTACCGGATCGAGCTGGGGGAGATCGAGACCGCCATGTACCTGCACCCGGCGGTCGCCGAGTGCGCCATGGTGGCGGTGCCGGACGACCTGGTGACCAACCGGGTGCACGGTTTCGTGTCCCTGAAGGAAGAGCTCACCCACCAGGAGCTGCTGCGTCACTGCAAGGAGAAGGTCCCCCACTACATGGTTCCGGAGCACATCGACATCCTCGAGGTGCTCCCCAAGACGTCGACCGGCAAGATCGACCGACAAACACTGACGAAACGAGCAACAGGAGCAGCATGAGCGACATCAAACAGGGCCTCCGGGAGTTCATCTCGGCCGAGATGAAGTGGGACGGGTCGGCTTCCGACCTGACCGACGACTACCAACTCCTGGAGAAAGAGGTCGTCGACTCCCTCGGGATCTTCAAGATCATCTCGTTCCTCGAGAACGAATACGACATCATCGTCGACGACGACGATCTGGTGCCCGAGAACTTCAACACCATCTCCAGCATCTCGGAGCTGGTCAGCTCCAAGGACTGACCAGCTGCGATCCTGAACGTGAGAGCCCTGCCGAGCGGCGGGGCTCTTTCGCGTCAGCCGGGGAAGATCGGGTCCAGGCCGAGCGCCCTGCCCAGGAACGACGCCATCTGGTCTCGCTGCACCGACTCGTTCGGGCAGTAGAGCGTCGGGTCCGCCGGGTCACAGCCGAGAGTGATGGCCGCGTCGGCCAGCGCGTTGATGTTGTCCTCGTGGGTCGTGCCGTCGTCGTCGTCGAACCAGTCCGTGGCCGAGACAGGGAGGTCGAACGCCCTGGCCAGGAACGAGGCCATCTGGGCCCTGGTCACCAGGTCGTCGGGGCAGAAGCTGGTGGCGGGACCGCAGCCGAGAGTGATGTCGGCTTCGGCCAGCCGGTTGATGTTGTCCTCATGAGTCGTGCCATCGTCGTCGTCGAACCAGTCCTGGGTGGCCGCCGGCAGGCCGAGCGCTCTGGCGATGAAGGACGCCATCTGCCCGCGGGTCACCGGGTCGAACGGGCAGTAGAACTGCGGGGCGCTGGCGCTGCAGCCCTGTGTGACGCCGATGGCGGCGATCGCCTCGATCATCCCCTCGTGCACATTGCCGTCGTCGTCGATGAAGGTGCCGTCGTAGCCCTTCGACACCTCCCCGTCGTACGTGAAATCGACGACCTCGGGCGAGATGTTGTTGGACGTCGAACGCCGCACGCCCACCCCGGCGGTTCCCGATGTCAGGACCGAGTCGTTGGCCGTGAGGCACGGGCCACCCTCGAGGCAGCCGGTGATCGTGCTGCCCTCGACCGTGAGCGACAGGACGTACTCCACGCCCAGCTGGTAGTTGAAGGCGGCGCTGTCCAGCTCGATCGCTGACGTGCCACCGGCCAGGCGATGCAGAGCGAGCTCCTGCTGCCCGTGCGAGCCCCCGATGAGGAACATGTAGGCCTGCGTGTCGGCCACCGACGGGGCGGCGCCGTTCTGGCGGGCCTGGACTCCGCACCAGTACCCACCGGTCGTGCTGGAGCGCATGATGCAGGTCGCGGTCACGGTGTAATCCGTGTCGAAGGTGCCGTTGGCCATGCCGTAGCCGGTCCCGGTCGGGTTGGTGATGACGTCGCCGGACACGGACAGGTTGTCCACCGTCCACGAGAAGTCCGACACGGCCGCCCGCAGCGGGGCCACGGTGGTCAGGATCAGCAACAGGGCGAGCCCCACGAACGTCGTGCGCTTCATCGATATCTCTCTCTCCACGGGGAGCAGTCTCCACCCGGAGCGGCGCGACATCGGTGGGGGCGAGTCGACAGGTGGGTGCGGTGAATGAACGCCGCCATGGTAGCCGCGGGTTCCCGGGCGGATGCCGTTGACGCGCCGGATCGAGCGGCGGATGGGCGTGCAGTGCTGAGGTCGGCCGTTTCTGTCACAGGTGGGTGTGATGATGCGGTCATGTTCGG
>JBPEXB010000574.1:0-3749 GCA_052032125.1 Acidimicrobiia bacterium | reverse complement strand
ACCCACCACCTCATCGACGCGGCGGCGCTGGCGCGGATGAAGCCGACGGCCACGCTCGTGAACGGCGCACGGGGCCCGATCGTCGACACCGACGCGCTGGTGCATGCGCTGGAGACCGGAGTCATCGCCGCGGCCGGGCTCGACGTGACGGATCCCGAGCCGCTTCCCGGCGACCATCCGCTGGTGGCGCTGGAGAACTGCTTCATCGTCCCCCACATGGGCAGCGCCACGGTCCGCACCCGGGTGCACATGGCCGAGATGGCGGCCGGCAACCTGCTGGCGGCGCTCAGCGACGAGCCGATGCCCTTCTGCGCCAATCCGCAGGTGTACGAATGAGTACTGAGTACTGAGTACTGAGTACGGGCGGGTCCTCGGTGAGGTTCAGAGGTCGGCGACCGATGCGTCGACGATGACCATGACGGTGCCGGACGTCAACGACACCTCGACCGTTGTCGCCACGGCTTCATTGCTGACGCCGAGTGAGGAGCCCCAGGCGAGGTGAGCTTCCTCGAGCGGCCAGCGCGCCCCCCGCAGGGTCACTCCGTCGGCGTCACCACCGATGGGGACCGCGCTGAAGGTGGTGCCGGCGGCCATCTCGATCGTCCGTCGGTCGGCCACCACGTGGCCGGTCGCCTCCTCCAGGATCCACGTCAGGGCGGCTCGACTCCCGGCGGCGGCGATGACCGCCACATTGCCGAGCAGGTGGTCGAGGCGGCCGCCTCCGCCGCCGATCACGACGATCTCCGCGGCGCCGGCCTCATCGAGGGCGTGGGCCAGAGCGAGGTCGAGGTCCGTCGCATCCTTGGCTTCGGGGTGGCGACGGATCTCGGCGCCTCGACCTGTCAGGTCGGACAGCGAACGTTCCGTGATCGAGTCCATGTCGCCGACCACCACATCCACCGCCAGACCGGCGGCCAGGGCCAGCTCGGCTCCCGAGTCGGCGCCGATCCTCAGGTCGGGTACGCCGGCGGCGGCGATGCGACGGGGCGACACCGGGTGCCCTCCGACGAACACGTGTACGACGCTCATGGCCGGGCTGAATGACAAAATCGTCTTACGCGCGATCTCGCACGTAAGAACGGCTGGATGCCTCTGGTCGCAGGGGATCTCACCGGTTCGACCGGTTCAGCGGCCCGGGTCGAGGTGGCGATCGAGCCAGCCGAGGAACTCGCCGTACCAGTGCAGCGAGTTCTGGGGCGAGAGGATCCAGTGGTTCTCGTCGGGGTACACGACCAAGCGGGCCTCGACGCCCTTCGCCTTGAGCACCCCGTACAGCTCGAGGCCCTGCGTCACGGGCACCCGGTAATCCAGCTCGCCGTGGATCACCAGCGTGGGGGTCGAGTAGCCGGCAGCGTGGGTCGAGGGGCTCCAGAGGTCCACCCGCTCGTGATCGACCCAGTACTCGGCGCCGTAGGCGGTGGCTCGGTGGAAGACGACGTCCGAGGCATGCATGCCGCCGAGGTTCGTCACCGCTGCGTGGGCGATGGCGCAGGCGAACCGGTCGGTCTGGGTCGTGAGCCAAGCGGTCAGATAGCCGCCGTAGCTGCCACCGGTGATCGCCATCCGAGCCGGGTCGACGTACCCGCGTGCGACCAGCACGTCTGTGGCGGCCATCACGTCACGAGCGGGCCGGTCTCCCCAGGCGCCCTGGATGCTCTCGGCGAACGCCTGTCCCCAGGACGTCGAGCCGTGGAAGTTGACGTGCGCCACGACGTGGCCGGCTGCGGCGACGGCTTGGGCGTTCCACCGATGGTGCCACTGGTCGCCGAAGACGCCGTGGGGACCGCCGTGGATCAGGTGGACGAGCGGCCACTGCCTGGTCTCGTCGAACCCAGGCGGGTGGAGCACGAACATCTGGATCGAGGCGCCGTCCGCGCCCTCGAAGGTCGTGTTCTCGACTCGGGCCAGCTCGACGCCGTCGAGCGCCTCGCGGGTGAAGTCGGTGTGGGGAACGAAGGAGCCGTCCTCGACCCGATGGATCTCCGCCGGCGAGGAGATCGAATCGCGTTTCACCAGGAGCCGATCGCCCGCCACACACACGCCGGAGGCGGTGCCCCCCTCGGCCAGCTTGACCGGCTGGGGGTCGTAGATCGGCATCGTGAACACCGCCGCTCCGGCGTTCTCCTCGGCGACGAAGACCAGGCGCTCGGCGCCGTGGAACTCCCACCCGCTCGCCGAGGCGTCCCACTCCTCGGTGAGCACCGAAGCGCTGCCGGTGGCCACCACGTGTGCCACGAGCCGCACCCGGTCGGCATAGAAGTCGTTGCGCTCCTGGCGGCCGTAGACGATCAGGTCGCCGGTCGGGGAGAAGCGGGGCCGGGTGCAGTTGGCAGGGTGTCCGCCGGAGATCTCGGTGACCGGCCCGCCGGCGATGGGGACCGAGAACACCGCCGAGACCGGCGGGTCGTCCGGCCGGTAGGGAATCGCCGAGAAAGCCACGGTCGATCCGTCCGGTGAGATGTCGAAGTTGGCCCCGGGGGTACCGACGTTGTCCCAGGTCCACCAGGCGGTCTCGTCCGGCGTCAGGTCGACCACCGCTCCCGAGCCGAGATCGAGGTGGAAGAGGTGCGGGATCTCACCACGATCCAGCCAGCGATCCCAGAACCGGTACATACGATCCTCGGTGACGTGGGCGGTGACCTTGGACTCCTCGAGTGCCTCCTTGCGCTCTGCCGCCGCTTCGAGAGTGAGTGCCTCGCGGTACACGGTCGCCAGGAAGAGGAGCCCCGAGCCGTCCGGCAGCCAGCGAGGCCCGTTCACCCCCAGCGGCGTCTCGGTGACCGGTCGCGGCTCGCCGCCGGTCGTGGGCATGACGTGCACCTGGGCGACACCGTCGACCTTTCGCACGAACGCCAGCAGCGACCCATCGGCGGAGAGCGCCGGTTGCGTGGCCGAGGCGGTGTCGGCAGTGAGCGGAACCGCATCGTCGCTCGTGATGTCGTAGATCCTGGTCAGGCCCTCGTTGGCCTCGATGTCATAGGTGGTCACGGTGGTCACGACCCGCGAGCCGTCGGCCGCTGCCACCGGGTCGCCGACGCGGGGAATCTGCCAGAGGAGCTCGGGGGTGACGACACGGTCGCTCATGGCGGCGAACGTAGCACGTGGTCGTCGAGCCGGACGTGTGGCCTAGCTGCTCGGCGGAGCGAAGAACGCCACGCTGCCCGAGCCAACGCGCACCGGTAGGTCGTCCGCGAGGCGTTGGAGGAAGACGACGTCGGCCCCTCCGTCCATCGCGGCATAGACGAAGGCAGAGGAATCAGGTGCCCACAGCGACTGACTGAGGTCGTACTGACCCCAGAACACCAGGTAGGAGTTGACGAAGACCGAGGTCGGCGAGGCCCGTCCGTACTCGGCGAGGTCGCCGTCCGACCACACCTTGAAGGCCAGCATCCTGTCTTCAACGCCGAGGAGCAGGATGTGCCGCCCGTCGGGGCTCCACTGCCACGCGAAGATCAGCCCCGCCGAGATGGCCTCGCTCTCGCCGGTGACCAGGTCGACGACCTGCATGTTCGTTCCCGAACCTGTACCGACTGAAGAGAAGGCCACCCGGTCGCCCTCGGGGGAGAGGGCGAACAAGGTGATGCCGATTGCCGCGCCGAGCACCGTCACCTCGTCGGTGGCGACCTCGTGGCGAACCAGCTCGTCGAGCACCGCGCCCTGAGCGGCGATCGCCGTCCCGGCCGCGGCCGTTTGTGTCGAGGACGGCCGCACGTAGAGGATCGCGGCCCCGTCGGGCGTCCACACCGGCG
>JBPEXB010000573.1:0-41432 GCA_052032125.1 Acidimicrobiia bacterium | reverse complement strand
CCCGGGGGAGCGGAAGCTCCAGACGGCGTTCCTCTTCAGCCGGGCGCTGACGATCGGGGGAGGCACCGAAGAGGTGCAGAAGAACATCCTCGGCGAGCGAGCACTGGGATTGCCGAAGGGGTGACGACCGGGTCCCGGAATCCGGAACCCGGAACCCGGAACCCGAATCTCCCTAACAAACGTTAGGTAGATCGGGTACACTGATCCGCATGACGCTCACGGCCGGCGACACGCGACAGCGGCTGCTCGACGAGGCGGCCCGCCGCTTCCTCGACGACGGCTACGTCGAGACCAGCTTGCGCACCATCGCCGAGGCGATGGGCATCAAGGCGGGCAGCATCTACTACCACTTCGCGTCGAAGGACGAGATCCTCGCCGAGGTGCTCGACACCGGGATCGAGCGCATCACGCAGTCGGTGCAGCAGGCGTTGGAGGGCATCGACGATCCCCAGGAGCGCCTTCGCGCCGCCATCCACGCGCACCTGCGAGCCCTGTTCGAGCACGGTGCGTACACGGCCTGTCACGTGCGGGTGTTCCACCAGGCGCCCGAGCACGTCCAGCGCCAGACGACGGTCGCCCGTGATCGCTACGAGCGGCTCTGGGACGAACTGCTGGCCGACGCCGGTGTGCCGGATGGCACCGACCGCTCGCTGGCCCGACTGTTCCTGCTCGGGGCGCTCAACACGGCGGTCGACTGGTACGACGAACGGGCCACGTCCCTCGACGCCGTGGCCGACACCTTCTCCACGCTCTTCCTCGCCGGCGCCGGCGGAAAGGACCGATGATGCAACCGCAACCCCCACACATCTACCTCACCGACGAGCTGGCCGCCTTCCAGGACCAGACCCGACGGTTCATCGAGGAGGAGGTCAAGCCGGAGGGCGAGGCCTGGGAGGAACAGGGCTTCGTGCCGCGCGAGGTCCTCAAGAAGATGGGGGCGATCGGCTTCTTCGGGCTGCGACAGCCTGAGGAGCACGGCGGGCTCGGGCTGGGCCCGCTCGCCTCGTGCGCCTTCGCCGAGGCGCTGGGCTGGAGCACCTTCGGCGGCTTCGGCGCCACCGTCCTGGTCCACACCGACATGGCCTCGCCGCATCTCCTCCACGCCGGGACGGCCGAGCAGCAGGAGCGCTACGTGCCGTCGGTGGTCTCGGGCGACGTCATCACCGCCATCGCCGTGACCGAACCCGACGCCGGGTCCGATGTCGCCGGCATCCGCACCACCGCCACCCGGGACGGCAACGGCTACCGCCTCAACGGCTCGAAGATGTTCATCACCAACGGCGTGCACGGCGACCTCATGATCGTGGCGGCCAAGACCGACCCGGCGGCCGGATCGCACGGCATCACGATGTTCCTCGTCGAGCGGGGGACCGACGGGTTCTCGGTCGGCCGGGCGCTCCACAAGCACGGGTGGCTCTCCTCCGACACCGCCGAGCTGGTGTTCGACGACGCCTGGGTGCCCGACGGCAACGTGCTCGGCGAGGTCAACCGGGGCTTCTACTCGATCATGCAGAACTTCCAGAACGAGCGGCTGGTGCTGGCCGCCCAGGCGGTCGGCGAGGCACAGACCGCCATCGACCTGACGCTGGCGCACACCCAGGAGCGGCGGGCGTTCGGGGCGCCGCTCTACGACCTGCAGACGATCCAGCAGCGGCTCGCCATGCTGCAGGCCAAGGTCGATGCCGGGCGTCAGCTCGCCTACCACTCGGCCTGGCTGATGGAGCAGGGACATGACGCCGTCAAACAGGTGTCCGGGCTCAAGGCCTACATGGGAGAGCTGGTCAACGAGGTGCTCTACACGTGCGTGCAGTTCCACGGCGGGATGGGGTACATGCGGGAGAGCCCGATCGAGCGCATGAGCCGCGACGCCCGTATCCAGTCGATCGGCGGCGGCGCCACCGAGGTGATGCTGCAGGAGGTCGCCAAGCGCAGCATCGTCACCTGAGGGTCGGCAAAACCAAGCATCGCCCGGGCGGTCGCAGCCCGCGCCGCCGTGGTAGGTGTAGGGGCAACCGGCGGCGGGATGCCCATGGCGAGAGTGGCGTCGGACAACCTGGTGTCTCTGGATGCGCACGGACGGCCGTTCCTGCGGCTCGCTGCTTCGGCCCACGCGCCCGACCATCGGATCGTGATCGAAGAGGTGCAACCGGTCGTCACCGGCTTCTGCGCCACGTGCCGTGAGCACTGGCGGGGCTCGGATGCGGCCGAGCGCAAGTCCCGCGCCTGTGACGTGATGGTCGCCTACTTCTCGGTCGTCAACCGCAGCCGGCCCGACGCCGAGCGGCTTCGATCCGACGTGTGGCTGGCGATGAGCGACGTCCGCCCGGCCGACTCGCGACCGCACGCCCGGCGCACTCGCTCCGCACCCTGACTCAGCCGATCGCCGCGCCCACGGCCAGCAGCAGGCCCACGATCAGATGGAGGCGGGCGGTGCCGACCAGCACGCCGATGAGCGACGGCCCATCCGCAGCCCGCCTGATGGTGGCCACCAGCGGCATCGCCAGCGGCACGGCGGCGAGCGCCAGCGCCGTCCAGCGAGGGGTCCAGCCGAGCACCGCCAGGGCGGCGATGACGGCGAACGTCCCGTAGATCAGCCCCGCGAAGAGCCACCGGCTGCGCTCACGCCCCAGCATCACGGCCAGCGTGCGCTTGCCCGCCGCCCGGTCCGTGTCGATGTCCCGGACGTTGTTGGCGACGAGGATGGCCGTGACCGTCAACCCGATGGGGATGGCCAGCAGCCAGGCCGACGCCGGAGCCGACTCGTCGTGGACGAAGCGGCTGCCGACCGTGGCCACCACGCCGAAGAACACGAAGACGAACACCTCGCCGAGCCCTCGGTAGCCATAGGGGATCGGCCCGCCCACGTAGGTGAGCGTGGCGACGATCGAGGCCAGACCGATGGCGACGATGATCCAGCTGGTGATGATCGTGAGGTAGACCCCGGCCGCCACCGCCACCGTCAGCGCCAGGCCAGTCGCACGCCAGACCTGGCGGCTCGTGAGCAGGCCTCCCGCCACGGCACGAGTGGGGCCGATGCGCTCGGCCGTGTCCGCCCCCCGCTTGGCATCCGAGGCGTCGTTGGCGAAGTTGGCGGCCACCTGGATGGCGAGCGCCCCGATCAGCGCAGCCAGGAACGCGTCCGGACGGAACACCCCGTCGCCGATCGCCAGGCCGCCGCCCACCGCCACCGGCGCCACCGCCGCCCACAGGGTCGCCGGGCGGGCGGCCAGCAGCCAGGGATTGCGTGTCGACTCCGCCACGCCGGTAGTTTCCCTTGCGTCCATGGCGGAAGCGAACCAAGACCTGCACCTCACCCGCGGCCAGGTGATCCCGGCCGCCGAGCTGCGCTGGACGTTCGGACCGTCAGGAGGCCCGGGGGGCCAGCACGCCAACCGGGCCAACACCCGGGCCGAGTTGCGCTTCTCGGTCGAGGAGTCCGCCGCCTTCTCAGCCCGCGAGCGGGCCCGGCTCGCCGAGCGACTCGAGCAGCGCCTGCGCGACGGCGTCGTCTCGGTGGTGGCCGACGACGAGCGCTCGCAGTGGCGCAATCGCCAGCTCGCCAGGACCAGGCTCAAGTCGCTGCTCGACGAGGCGCTGGCACCCGACCCGCCACCCCGCCGTCCCACCCGTCCCGGCCGGGCGGCCCGTCGCCGGCGCATCGACGAGAAACGCCGCCGTGGGGAGACCAAGCGTCTCCGGCGGCGCCCCGAGCCCGACTGACTCAGACGCCGGAGGGCTTGGGCTCGATCGGTGGCTCCTGGCGGTTGTGGGCGATCGTGTCGGTGTCCCACACCTTGCTGAACTTGAGCGCCCGGGGACACTGCCCGTAGGCCTCATCGACGGTGATCAGCAGCCCCTGTTGGAGTGCCGCGTTGTCGTCGGGGTCGTGGACCTGCAGCGAGATGCCTCGTTCGTCCAGGGTGGTGAAGTCGATCACCTCGGCCGTGCCGTTCACCCGCGCCGTGTGCTCGATGCCGGGAATCATGAAGAGCAGCGCCACGTGCCCGTTGGTGTCGATGTTCTCGTACGACTGGAAGAGGCGGTTGCCCTTCACATCGGGGAGGATCAGATGCCGTTCGTCGACCACCTCGACGAACCCGGGACGGCCGCCCTTCGGCGAGGCGTCGCAGTTGCCCTTCTCGTCGGCGCTGGCCAGCACCGCGAAGGGAGCGTGGCGGATGAACTCCTGGACCCACGGATGCAGATGGTCGCGGACCTTGGCGGCGGTGGATTCTCGCGGGAGACCGAACGTCTCCTGATATCGATTGGTGGCGGTGTGCTGCGTCATCAGGCGAGGCTACCTGCCTCGATCAGGCACCCCCGAAGAACACCTGCACCACGATCAGGCCGATCGGGCCCTCGACCACGCCGATCCCGACGTGGGTGAACTGGTGGGAGACGATGTTGGCGCGATGACCGGGGCTGTTCATGAGGCCTCGATGCACTGCCTGCACGTTGGGGGCGAGCGCCAGGTTCTCCCCAGCGATCGCGTAGCTGATGCCGGCGGTGCGCAGCCGGGTCCCCACGTCGCCGGTGCGCGGCGACACGTGGGCGAAGAAACCCTCGGTGTACATCTCCTCGGCGTACTCCATCGCGACCTCGGTGAGCGCCGACGACCAGGTCAGGGGCGCCACCCGGAGCGACTGGCGCTCGTCGTTCACCAGGTCGAGGATCTCGATGCCCTGTGGCGGCCGCCGCTCCGTGTCGTCGAAGGCGGGGATCTGGCGGAAGTCGTCGGTGACCAGCGGGCCGTCCGGGAAGGAGCGATTGAAGGAGATCAGCGCCGTCATGCCGTCCTCGCCGGTCAGCGCTTCGAACAGCGTGAGCGGAAGGCCGTCCGGCTCGGTGAGGACCCGAACGGCCGTGGACCGCTGGGCAGCCTGGCCGAAGGTGCTCTCGGCGGGCGAGGCCGCGGCCACCGCGATCACGACGAATGCCAGGATGGCGCCGCGGGCGCCGCCGATGACCGCCCCCGACCACCGCTCGGCCGGCTCGAGGGAGGGAGCCTCTTCGGCGAGGACCCGGCGGACCCCGGCGGCGATGAGTGCCAGGACCGTGAAGACGGTGAGCGCGCCGAGCGTCCGGCTGGCGAGCGGCGCCCAGGCACCGAACACGCGCTCTCCGATGGGGCCGCCCAGGCGGAAAGCGAGTGGGAATCCGACGATCACGACGAGGAGGTCGATGAGCTCTCGCGGGGCGCCCCGTTGATGGCCTCGCCGGGCCGCCAGGGCGACCAGCGCCAGGGCCAGCAGCGTGATCACGGGCGGGCGCCGCCCGGGAGCGGTTGGCGGAAGACGACGTCGGGCGGCGGCGCGGCTTCGCTGCGGACGATGGCCGCCAGCCAGGCCGGAGACGATCCCATCGCCCAGCGCAGGATCCTCGCCAGAAATCGCCCCATGGCGATCGCGCCCGGAATCTTGGGCACGCCCAGCGCCTCCCGCAGCCGGGACGGCAGCGTGGCGCAGCTCGCCCAGTACAGGAGCTTGTAACCGCTCCGCATCAATGGCCCGGCCGGCGGGGAGGCGATGAAGGGCACCGCTCCGGCGGCGCCGGGCGACGGGCCGATGGACGGATGGCGGGCGAGCCAGCCGCTCAGCTCGGCTGCCGTCTCGGGCGTCGTGTCGGCCCCCATGAGCCGTCCGAGACGGCCCTGTTCGACGGCGTAGCGATCGGCGTCTTCCTCCGACAGACGATCCGGCCCGAAGGTCTGATACGCCACCAGGAACGAGTCGGCCAGCGCGTTGTGCACCCAGGCCGTGAGGTCGGCATCGTCGGCGTGGTAGTCGCGACCGCGATGGGATGCACCCTGCACCACCCGGTGAGCGCGCCGCACCGCCGCCACGGCCTTCTCCACCTCCGGCATCGCCCCGAAACTGGTGGCGGCCACGTAGTCGGTCGTGCGAGAGATCCGGCCGAGCGGATCTGCCTCGTATCCCGAGTGGTCCTGCATGCCGGCGGCCACTTCGGGGTGGGCGAACTGGATCAGCAGCGCTCGCACGCCGCCGAAGAGGGCGGCGACGTCTCCCATCACCGGCCAGGTGACCGAATCCGGGCCGAACAGGCCCGGATCGCCGACATGGTCGAGCGTGTTGGCCAGTGGTTGGCTGCCATGACTGAACGGCTCGAGGATCGCCTCGAGCATGCGCGAGCGGAGGCGCTCGAACGTCCGCATCCGGCGAGTGAACCACGGCCGATGGTCTATACCAAGGCAGTACGATCGCCCGATGTCTCTGGCAGACCGCCTGCGCTCACTCTCGACCGATCGCGGCGTCTTGGCGGTGCTGGCGATCGACCATCGCGACTCGTTGCGGGCCGTGGTGGATCCCGCCGATCCCGAGTCGGTGCCCGCCGAAGCCCTCGTCGAGTTCAAACGCGACGTCGTGCTCGGGGCCGCCGGGGCCGCCAGCGGGGTGATGCTCGAACCCGAGTACAGCATCCCCGAGCTGGTCAGCTCCCTGCCGGCCGGGGTCGGCTTCTTCGCAGCACTGGAGGCACAGGGGTATGGCGACGACCCGTACGCACGCCACACCGAGCTGCTGGATGGATGGTCGGTGGCCGACGCGGTGGAAGCCGGAGCGGCCGGTGCCAAGTTGCTGGTGTTCTACACCCCCGACCTGCCAGAGGCGGCGCAGCGTCAGGACGAGCTGATCCGCCGCGTGGCCGCCGAGTGCCGAGCCCATGATCTCCCCTTCCTGCTCGAGCCCCTCGCCTACCCGGCCAGCGCTCAGGAGGCGGCGAATCCCGAGACCATGCGGGCCTCCCATCGGCGCCTGGTCGTCGAGACCGCCCGGCGTCTCACCGGTCTGGGGGCGACGATCCTCAAGCTGCAGTTCCCCGCCCATCCCGGCCACGACCCGGTCGACAGCTGGCCGGAGGCCTGTGCCGAACTCGACGAGACCGTACGGGAGCCCTGGGCGCTGCTCAGTGCCGGAGTGGACTTCGACACGTTCGCCACCCAGGTCGAGATCGCTTGCGCAGCAGGGGCCTCCGGATTCATGGTCGGCCGAGCGGCCTGGGGGGAGCTGGCCGGGGTAGGTCCGGCAGAACGCCGAGCATTGGCGGCATCTCTCGTGCACGGCCGGGTCGAGCACCTGCGCGGCATCGCCGACGCGCTCGGCACCCCGTGGCACCGCCGGCCCGTGTTCCACACATGACGGGAGGGCGGCTGCGGGTGGCGGCCTACGCATTCGCCCGCGCCGACGGGGCGCTGCTGCTGACTCGCATCGCGGCCGGCTACCCGTCTGCCGGCGCCTGGACGCTCCCTGGAGGGGGACTGGAGTTCGGCGAGGCCCCCGAAGACGCCCTCCATCGCGAGCTGCGGGAGGAGACGGGCCTCACCGGCACGATCGACGGCATCCTGGGCATCAACTCGATCGTGCTGGCTCCGGCGCCCCGCCGGCCCGAGCCACTGCACGGGCTGCGGGTCGTCTACCAGGTCACGTGCGTGGGCTCGCCGCAGCACGAGGAGGGTGGCAGCACCGACCGGGCCGCCTGGGTGCCACTCGACCAGCTCGATGCTCTGCCGCGGGTCGAGCTCGTCGACTACGCGCTCGGCATCGGCGGCTGAGAGGTCAGACGACCGGCAGCTCCATGACGCCGGCCTCCCAATCGTCGTGAATCCACGTGTGATCCGGGTGGAAGTGGGGCCCACGCCTGCGTTCGTCGCCGATGAGCTCGCCGGCCAGGTAGTTGAGGAAGTACATGTTCGTGCCGGGGCAGGCCACCGAGGAGTGGAAGCCCTTGGGGACCAGGGCCGTGTCGCCGTCTCCGCACACCACCACCTCGTCGAAGTCCTCGTCCTCCCGCCAGTTGCGGTGCATGGCAAAACCGGTCGCCGGGTCGAGGCGGAAGTAGTAGGTCTCCTCGAGGTACGGCGAGTCGGCGTAGCCGTCGTGGCAGTGGGGTGCCCAGCCCGACCAGGTGCCCCGGGGCACGTACACCTCGTAGAGGATCAGCCGCTCGGCCGGCAGAGGGTGGCTGAGGATGTGGCTGATCTGGCGATACGACGCCCCGCCGCCCCGCAGCTCGCTGCGCATCTCGTCGGGTGCGAACACCCGCACCGGGAGCCCGCCTTCGGCTGGAGCCCCGCCGATCGCACACTGGAACCCGGGCTCGGTCGAGATCCGAATCGTCCGGCCCGGCGGCACGTAGAGCACGTGCGGCTTCTCTTCGAACACGCTCGTCCGTGAGAGCTCGATGAGGTCGGATTCGACTCGCACCTGCCCGTGGCCGGACAGGGGCACGACGGCCACCTCACGATCGGCCGAGTCCTGCTGGAAACCCTGGCCCGGCTGCAGATCCACGACCCGGAAGTCGAGGTACTGCCATCCGGCCGATTCGGGGGTGACGCTGATGGGAACCCGGGCGCCCGGGCTGGCGGTGACGAGTGAGCTCATGCTCTTCCTTTCGGGGGTGCTGATGTCGTGCGGCGGGCGACGAGGGTGGGCTCGACGACGACCCGCTTGGACTCGTGGCGACCGTCCTCCATGCGTTCGACGAGCAGCTCGGTCGCCCGCACGCCGATCTCGTGCCGGGGCTGGTCGATCGTCGAGAGCCCGATCCGCCGCAGCGCCGCGATGCGAGTGTTGTCGTAGCCGATGACCGAGATGTCCTCGGGCACCCGCAGGCCGAGCTCGTCGAGACCCTGGATGACCCCGATCGCCGAGAGGTCGTTGGCGGCGAAGATGGCCGTCGGTCGCTCGTCGAGGGCCGCCAGCGTGCGGGCGCCGTGCATCCCGGCTTCCTCGGTGAACTCTCCCGGGACCACCTGCGGCGTCAGGTCGTGATCGCGCATCGCCCCCTCATACGCCCGACGGCGCGGCTGGGAGCCGGTGCCCTTGCCACCGTCGATGTGGGCGATGCGCCGGTGCCCGAGCGAGATCAGGTGCTCGACCGCCAATCGGGCGCCGACTCGCTCGTCGTTGGCCACCGAATCGATGTCGTCGGCGCGGGAGATCTTGCCGACGATGACGCTCGGCACGGCTGCCGCCACCCGGGTGAGGACGGGGTTGCCCACCTGGGTGCCGCCAAGGATCAGCGCATCGGCGCGCAGCTCCAGCAGGGTCTCGATCGCTGCCTCCTCTCGGGAGGCGATCCGCTGGCCCGAGTTGATCAGCACGGTGTATCCGGCCGCGGCGGCCGCCTCCTCGACCCCGTCGAGGACCTCGGGGAAGAACGGGTTGTGGAGGTCGGACACCATCACCCCGATGACGTTGGTGCGCTGGCGCGCCAGGCTGCGGGCGGCGGCGTTCGGTCGATACCCGAGCTCTTTGGCGGCGGCGAGCACGGCCGCGCGTCGAGCAGGCGACACGTTCGGCGAGCCGCGCATGACGAGGGACACGAGCGACTTCGAGACGCCGGCTCGTTCGGCGACGTCGTTGATCGTCGGTGGGCTCATGGGGAATCTCCTGGTGGCGAGGGTATCGGAGGCGAACCGCCACCGAGGATTCCCTGATTGAACTCGACGGCTGCCCCGGTCATCATCCCCGACTCGTCCGACGCCAGGAACGCCACCGCCTTGGCCACCTCGTCCGGCTTGAGAAGACGGCCGAAGGGCATCCGCGCCTCTGCCTGCTCCAGCCAGTCCTCGCCGTCGGAGTGATAGGTGCGCTGGATCGTGTCCTCGGTCGGCGTGTCCATCCAGCCGATGTTGAGGATGTTGCACCGGATCCGGTCCCACACGACCGAGTACGCCACGTTCTTGGTCAGGGTGGTCAGTGCCCCCTTGCTGGTGGCGTAGGGCGTCAGGAACGGCTCGCTGCCGTGCGAGGCGACGGAGCCGATGTTGACGATCGTCCCGGCGATCCCTTCCCGGCGCATGATCCGGATGGCGCCCTGCATCAGCAGCAGGGGAGCGCGCACGTTCACCGCCATGAGCAGGTCGAACAGCTCCGGTGTCGTGTCGTCGATGGATCCCCGGGTGGACAGCCCGGCTGCGTTCACCAGCACGTCCAGCCTGGCGAAGCGTTCGTCGACGGCGTCGATCAGCGACAGGGCCTCGCCGGCGTGCTGGAGGTCGGCGGGGAGGAAAGCGACGTCTGTCTGGCCGCCCAGCGCGTCGGCGACCGCCTCGCCACGGCTCCGGTCACGCCCGGTCACGGCGATGCCGGCCGCTCCTTCGGCGGCCAGGCGCCGGGCGATCGCCTCCCCGAGCCCGGAGGTGCTGCCCGTGACCAACGCCACCTTGCCCTCGAAGCGGCCCATCAGGCGTGCTCCGCCGGCGGATGCAGGGTCAGCGCCTGACCGAGGGCCTCGGGCGACAGCGCCGTGTAGCCGCCGTCCACCGCCAGATCGATGCCGGTCACGAACGAGGCCTCGTCCGACAGGAGCCATTGGATGCCGGCGGCGATCTCGTCGGGATCAGCCATTCGTCGCATCGAGTGGAACTCGGCCCCGTAGGCATCTGCCGCTTCCCGGGTCCCGTAACGCTGCTCGAGGTTGCGGCTCCAGGTCCAGCCGGGCGAGACCGTGTTGACCCGCACCTTGCGCGTGGCGAGCTGGGTGGCGCCGGTCTTGGCGAGCATGTGCAGGCCGGCCTTGGTGACGCTGTAGACCATCCGGGTGGGCTGGGCACGATGGCCGCTGATCGAGGCGACGTAGACCACGGAACCACCGGCGCCGTGCTCGAGCCGGCTGACCGCCTTCTGGGTCAGCACCGCAGCCGATACGAGGTTGATGTCGATCGCCCGCAGCCAGTCGTCACGGCTGGTGTCGTAGGCGGCGTCGTCGAACGTGACAGCGGCGTGGACCAACCCGGTGAGGTCGCCGAACGCGTCGGCCGCCTCCACGAGCCGGTCCAGGTGCTGGTCGTCGGTGACGTCGCCCGCCACGAACGCCCCCCGGCCGGCAAGCGCTGTCTCCACGTCGGCCCTGGCCGACTCAACCAGGTCGCTGGCGACGACGGATCCTCCTGCGGCGACGAGTCGCCGGGCCAGCGCCAGGCCGATGTAGGAGGCACCTCCGGTGATGATCGTGACGCTCACGCCGGACCGCCTAGATGCCCACGCGCTGGTGCTTCTTCTCGGCCTCCCACTCGGCCCTCGCCAGCCGGACCTGCTCGCGGTCGCTCACCTCGGGGATGCCGACCTCCCACCAGGTCCCGCCCTCGGTCCACGTGTATTCGTCGATGTCCATCACGATGGCGTAGCTGCGATCGGACGCCTTGGCCCGCCGCCAGGCGTCGGGCAGGTCCTCCAGCCGCTCGACCTTCTCGCCGTTGGCCCCCATCGACGTCACGTGGGCGAGGAAGTCGACGTGGAAGTACTCCTGGTGGCGGGCAGTCCGCAACAGGTTGTTGAACTCGGCGCCGCCGGTGTTCACCTGGAGGCGGTTGATGACCGCGAAGCCGCCGTTGTCCAGGACGAGGAAGATCACCTTGTGGCCGGTCATCACGGTCGAGTAGACGTCGGAGTTCATCATCAGATACGAGCCGTCGCCGACCCAGGCGATCACGTCGCCCTGCCGAGCCATGCGGGCGCCCCAGGCGCCGGCGACCTCGTAGCCCATCGTCGAGTAGCCGTACTCGCTGTCGAAGCTGGCCACGGACTTGGCGCGCCACCCCATCGTCAGCTCGCCGGGGAGCCCCCCGGCGGCGCTCAGGCAGTAGTCGTCGGGGTCGGCCAGATCGTTCACGACCTGGATGACCTGGGCGTACGCCGGCTTGCCCTCGGTGGGGCGATCCTTCCACGAGTCGAGATAGGCGTGCCAGTCGGCGATGTGCCGCTGCGCCTCGGTGAGCCGCTCCTCGGGTGCCCGGTAGTCGCCCAGCGCCTCGTCGAGCGCTTCGAGTGCCACCTTGGCATCGGCCACGACCGGCACTGCCGATTGCTTGTGAGCATCCCACCGGGCGGCGTTGATGGCCACGAAGCGGACGTCGGGGTTCTTGAACACCGCCCACGACCCGGTCGTGAAGTCCTGGAGGCGGGTGCCGACGGCCAGCACCACGTCTGCGTCGTCGGCGACCGCATTGGCGGCCGTCGATCCGGTCACGCCGATGGGGCCGGCGTAGTTGGGATGGTCGTGGACGAGCGTCGACTTGCCGGCCACCGTCTCGACCACCGGGATGCCCCGCCGCTCGGCGAAGTCGGTGAGGGTCTCGATGGCGCCCGAGTACTTCACGCCGCCGCCGGCGATGATCATCGGCTTGCGAGCGGACGAGACCAGCGCCGCGGCCGCCTCGATGTCGCGAGCGTCGGGTCCGGGCCGGCGGATGTGATGCACGGTGCGGTCGAAGAACGATGCCGGGTAGTCGTAGGCCTCCGCCTGGATGTCCTGAGGAAGGGCCAGGAATGCCGGGCCCCTGGTCGCCGGGTCGAGCATGACCGCCAGCGCCTGAGGGAGCGACTGGACGATCTGCTCCGGACGGGTGATGCGGTCCCAGTAGCGCGACACGGGTCGGAAGGTGTCGGTGACCGTGACGGTCGGATCCTCGAACACCTCGATCTGCTGGAGCACCGGGTCCACGATCCGGTGCTGGAAGGTGTCACCTGACAGCAGGAGCAGCGGGATCCGGTTGGCGTGGGCGACCGCCGCCGCCGTGACCATGTTGGTGCAGCCCGGCCCGATCGACGAGGTGGCGATCATGATCTGGCGCCCGTGCATCGCCTTGGCGTAGGCGACGGCGGCGAGGGCCATCGACTGCTCGTTGTGCCCTCGCCACAGCGGCAGCTGATCCTGCACCGGCTCGAGGGCCTCGGCGAGGCACGTCACGTTGCCGTGCCCGAAGATCCCGAAGGCTCCTGCGAACACCGGCACCTCTTCGCCGTCGACCTCGATGTGCTGGTTGACGAGCCACTTGACGACCGCCTGGGCCATGGTCAGCCGGATGGTGTCCATCTCTCCTCCGTGTTCTGTTCTGAGACCTCAATCGAGACGCAGGGTGGCGACGTCCTCCCAGCGTTCCGAATCCCACGACCGCACCATGGCGGCCGCCACACTGGCGGCGGCCAGTGCATCCTCGAACCCCGGGCTGTGCGCCTTCCCGGCTTCCACCGAGACCAGGTACTCGAGCGCCTCCAGCACCTTCATGTCCTCGTAACCGACCGAGTTGCCCCCTCCCGGCACGATGTTGCCCTGCCGGGGCAGCCAGTCGCCGGCGAGCACCTCGATGAACCCGTCGGAGGGCTGTTCCTCGGGGAGGTAGAGCTGGAGCTGGTTGAGCTTCTCGTGGTCCCATGCCGCCGCACCCTTGGAACCGTTGAGCTCGAAGGCCATCTGACTCTGAGGACCGAAGATCGAGCGATCCGCTTCCAGGGTGCCTCGCGCACCGTTGGCGAACTCGATCAGCGCCCCGACGTAGTCCTCGTTGGTGACCGCGCCCGTGGGGTCGCCGGGCGCTCCTCGCTCGTAGTGGGTGCCGGCGCCGGGGGAGGGGAGCGGCCGCTCCTTCACGAAGATCTCCTTGACCGAGACCACCCGGCGGATGGGCCCGTAGAGGAACTGGGCGAGGTCGATGGCGTGCGACATGATGTCGCTGAGGGCTCCGTAGCCGGCCTCGTCCTGGAGGAACCGCCAGCTGAGGAGGCCGAGCCGGTCACGGCCGTACATCGAGAAGAACCGGCCGCGGTAGTGGGTCGGGTCGCCCAATCGCCCCTGCTCGATCAGTGAGCGCGTGTGCCGGACCAGCGGCGCCCAGCGGTAGTTGAAGCCGACGCCGGTGATGATGTCCGCATCGCGGGCGGCCCGCTCGATGCGAGCCGTGGCGTCGGGCGTGATGCCGACCGGCTTCTCACAGAAGATGTGCTTGCCGGCCGTTGCGGCAGCAACTGCGATCTCCTCGTGCATGGCGTTCGGCGCCGTGATGTCGATGACGTCGATGTCGTCCCGCTGCACGAGCTCGCGCCAGTCGGAGGTGCTGCTCTCGTAGCCGAAGTTCTCCACCGCCAGCTTCGTCCGGGCCTCGACCGTGTCGGAGACGGCGGCCAGCACCGGGACGATGTTCGATTCCGGGAAGTAGGTCGGGATGGATCGGTAGGACCGGGAGTGGGCCTGGCCCATCCATCCGAACCCCACCAAGCCGATGCGGGGTCGGAACGTCATGCCGTGGCCCCCCTGACCCGATGCTCCCAGACCTCGGGATTGACGAGGTGCTGGGGTCTTCGGCCGGCCAGGACATCGACGACGCCTTCGAAGGCGCCCATGAAGTTGCCGCGCCGGCCTTCCGGGGTGGCGGTGGCGATGTGCGGGGTCACGACGATCGCCGGATGGCGGAGCAGCGGGTGGTCGGCGGGCAGGGGCTCCGGGTCGGTCACGTCGAGCCCGGCGCCGAGCAGGTGGCCCCGCTCCACTGCGTCGAGCAGCGCCTCCTGGTCGACCAGCCCGCCGCGAGCCGAGTTCACGAACACCGCGCCGGGTTGCATCCCGCTGAAGAACGAGGCGTCGCACAGGTGGTGGGTCTCAGACGAGAGTGGCACGTGGACCGACACGACGTCCGCGACAGCGAGGAGGTCGGCGAGGTCCGTGACGAGCGTCACCTGCTCCGGTGCCTCGCCGACGTAGGGGTCGAAGGCGATCACCGACATCCCGAGGCCGGTTCCCATCGCCGCCACCTGGCGGGCGATCCTCCCGCAACCGACCAATCCGAGCGTCTTGCCCTCCAACTGCATGGCTCGGTGCCGGGCGTAGAGCTCAGGCTCACCCGCCCGTAGTCGGGCAGCGCCGAGCGGGATGGCCTTGGCGGCCGCCAGCATCAACGCCACGGCATGCTCGGCCGTCGACCGGGTCGGGCCCGCAGGGGCGTTGCACACCGCGATGCCTCTGGCCGTGGCCGCTGCGAGGTCCACTGCGTCCGTCCCGATGCCGCTGCGAGCGATGACCACCAGGCGGGGAGCAGAGTCCATGACCTCGGCGTCGAAGACCCGCACCCCGACGACGGCGCCGACAGCCTCGTCGAGCCTCCCGTAGGGCTCGTCACCGGGGAACACGGGCTCGACGAGCGACAGGACGTGGTCGGCGAGCTCGGGGATGAGCGGTCGTTCGAACCAGACGGTGTGCTTCGCCACTGTGCCTCGCTACCGGGTGTCATCAAGGCTAGCGAAGCGGCTTGGAGCGCTCCAACGAGATCATCAGCCGGCGAAGACAGGCTCGGCGAGCCCGGTGCAACCCACGTCCACGGCCAGCACGGCCCCGGGGCCGAGCGTGGACGCATCCGGTTCCGTGCCGGGGCCACCGAGACTCGTGACGTACAGCACGTCGAGATCCGGGCTCCCGAACGCCGGCATCGTCGGATGCTCGAGCGGGAGGTCGATGACCCGGTCGAGGCGGCCGTCGGGGGTGATGCGGGCGATGCATCCTCCACCGACGCAGGCGATCCAGTAGCAGTCGTCGGCGTCGACGCAGGCCCCGTCGGGGCGGCCCGGGAGCTGCCCTTCGAAGTCGAAGAAGACCTGTTCGTCCACCGGTCCTTCCGGGTCCGTCCGCCATGCGTAGCGCCAGACGATGCCGCGCAGGCTGTCGGCGAAGTAGTAGGTCGACCCGTCGGCCGAGAACGCCTGCCCGTTGCTGACGCCGATGTCGCGGCGAATCGTGCGGTGCCCGCCGCCCGGCATCACGACGTGGAGCTCGCCGGTGAACCGTTCCTCTGCCGGCGACTCGTACATCGAGCCGACCACCATCGAACCGTGCGGCGTCGCCCGGCCGTCGTTCATGCGATTGCCGGTCCCCGGCTGCTCGACCGTGACCAGGCCCTCGACCTGGCCGTCGGGCCAGGTCGTCATCCCCACCTCCGCCTCGGTCGCCACGACGAACCGGCCCGGTGTCGTCGTGAGGGCGATCGATCCCGGTCGACCCTCGGTGGTCATCGAGGTCGTCGCGCCGGTCGATGGCTCGTAGCGGTGGATGCGCCTGCCTTCGATGTCGATCCAATAGAGGAGCCCTTCTCCGGGGCTCCACAGGGGGTTCTCGCCCACGGCGGCGCCGCCGCCGACGACACACTCGATCACAGGTTCCCGGCTCACACCGGCCACGGTAGTCCCACGTGCCGGCGGTATACTTGGAACGTTCCATCGTCTGACCGCCGGATGCCATGACCTCGTTCCTCGATCGCATCGCCGGAGCCCCCATCACCTGGGGTGTGGACGGCTCACCCGGGTGGGGACACCTCATGGACCGCGATCGCGTCCTGCGGGAGATGCACGATGTCGGCCTCAAGGCGACCGAGCTGGGACCCGACGGCTATCTCCCGGTCGACCCCGTGGCGCTCAACCCGGTGCTCGAGCAGCACGATCTGTCCCTGATTGGCGCCTTCGTCCCCCTGGTGCTCTACCGCCCGGACCTGATCGAAGACCAGCGGGCCTACGCCGATCGAGCCGCCGCCACCCTGGCGGGCGCCGGATCGGACATCCTGGTGCTGGGCCCGGCGTCGTCGCACGACGGCTACGACACCCGCATCTCTCTCGACGACGAGGAGTGGGAGTACTTCATCCGCAACGTCGAATGGGTGGACGACAACAGTTCCGAGCACGGCCTCACGGCCGCGGTGCACCCCCACTACGGCATGGCGGTCGACCTGCGCCGCGACATCTACCGGCTGCTCGACGACTGCGACGTCGGCCTGTGCCTCGACACGGGCCACGTGTTCCTGGGCGGGGCCGATCCCGTCGAGGTGGCCAGGGCGGCAGGGGATCGAACGGTCCACGTCCACCTCAAGGACGTCGACCCGGTGATGGGCGAGCAGGTGATGGCGGGAGAGCGACCGTTTCGCCAGGCGGTGATCGACGGCCTCTTCACGCCGCTCGGCCAGGGCGCGGTCGACATCGCCGGCGTCATCCGGCACCTCGAATCGATCGGGTTCCAGGGCTGGTACGTGCTCGAGCAGGACAAGGCGCTGTCGGTCTCGCCCGCCGAAGGCGAAGGCCCCATCCACGACGCCGAAGCCAGCGTCGCCTATCTACGGTCACTCAGCCTCTAGCGCAGCGATCGTTGCGCGCCGGCGTGGCCAGGTCGGTCTCGGCGAACGCCAACCGGATCTCGCTGGTGGCGACGGCATAGACGAGCGAGGTGGCGCGGGATCGGGCGCTGACGATCCCGGTCAGCGTCCCCTCCTCGTCGAGCACCGGCGCACCTGAGAACCCGGGACCGACCGTGGCGTCGATGCGGACGTTCGCCCTTCGCACCTCGCTCGGATCGTCGAAGATGTCATGCCCGACCGCCACGACCAGCTCGGCCGCTTCGTAGGACACCGACTCCGGGTCGAGCTGCGAGCTCAGGCGGAGGACGGAGCCGCGGTCGTCGCCGGTCGGATCACCCATCCGGATGGGCAGGCGATGCATGCCCGGCGTGGCCAGGAAGGCGACATCGCGATGGCGGTCGAAGCCGACGACCGACGCCTGGAACGACTCGCCGTCGGCGAAGGTGATCAGCAGCGGCCCGTCGGCCCCGGCGACCGTGTGCGCGGCCGTCACCATCAGCTCGTCGCGGATGACGGCAGCCGTGGCGACGACCTCCTCGCCGCACACCACCCCCGAGAGCCGGGCGACCGCGTCCTGAGGGTCGTCGATGAACTGCGGGCCTCCGCAAGCGGAGGTGATGAGCACGGCTGCCATCAGCAGCCGCACGGGCATGGTCACCGGGCCGCCTCGTACTCGGTGCGGAATCGTTGGAGCAGGTCGAGCACGCTGCTGCCCGGGCGCCCGAGCAACTCGGTCGTGCGGGGCCGGGACAGGGTCGTGTCGTGCGGTACCGGGACGCCCGGCATGACGTCGGGAGGGGGAGGTCCGGACCGCACCAGAGTCGGATCGAGGTCGAACACCTCGCAGGCGAGCTTGGCGAGCTCCATCCGACCGACCCCGTCGGCGCCACAGCAGTGGAAGACGCCGGTCAGCCGCTCGCTGCCGATGTCGATGATCATCTCGGCCGAGTCCGAGGCGAGCGAGGGGGTCGCCCGCATGTTGATGTCGGGCGACTCCCACACCGTGAACGGCTGACCCTCGCCGAGGCTGTCGACCAGGGAGGCGACGAAATAGCCGAAGCCCGGGTCCTGGCTGCGCGGCGTCTCCGGGCGGGTCCGGTGCAGGCCGTTCACCCCCGACACCCTCGCCACGGCACCTCCGCGTTCGAGTGCCACGATCTCGCTGGCGAACTTGAACATGCCATAGAGGTTGATCGGGTTGGGAGGCGTCGTCTCGTCGGCCAGCGCCTGCGTCCCGTCGAACACCCAGTCGGTCGAGATGAGCACATACGCCGCGCCAGCCCGCTCGGCGGCGGCCGCCGTCGAGCGAGTGGCCTCGACATAGCTGTCCCAGCCGGCCCGGCGGTCCTCGTAGAGACCGGCGAGGTCGTTGAGGATGGCGCAGTGGATCACGATGTCGGGCTGATGGTTGTCGACGCTGGATCGCACCGCCTCGGGATCGTTCATGTCGACCTGCTCGGTGCGGTAGGCCGCGTCGGGCGGCGCTCGAAAGGTGTGGACGGTGGTCAGCACCTCGTGACCCCGTTCGAGGGCAGCCATCATGATGTTGCTTCCGACGAATCCGGTGCCACCGGTCATCCAGACCCGGCTCATCCGATCTCCTCGACCGCCACCCTCCGTCGCTCGCGGACCGAGCGCCAGGCGGCCAGCCCGATCACCAACGGCGCCCGCCCGTCGCTCCCGGTGACAGGTGGCTCGGTGCCCGATCGAACGGCCTCTGCGAACGCTTCCCACTCGGCGATGTAGGACGGGATGTAGCGATCCAAGAAGAAGTAGGGGAGGGTCGCCTGATGGGTGCCCGTGGCGTCCGACCGGCTGGTGGTGTGCGCGAGCGGGTTGTCCGACGCCACCATGCCCCCGGACCCGAAGGCCTCCACGCGCTGGTCGTACCCGTAGACGGCCCGGCGGCTGTTGTCGATCACCGTGAACGCTCCGTTGGCGTGGGTGAGCGTGATCACGGCCGTGTCGAGGTCGCCGGCCTCGCCGATCGCCGGATCGACCCGAACGGCACCGTGCGCGGCGACCTCGACCACCTCGCTGCCGGTGACGTAGCGGGCCATGTCGAAGTCGTGGATGGTCATGTCCAGGAAGATCCCGCCTGACACCTCGATGTACGAGATCGGGGGCGGGTCGGGATCGCGACTGGTGATCCGCAGCACGTGGAGGTCGCCCACCTCGCCGGCCGCCACCGCCTCGGCGACCGCCCGGTGGGCGGCGTCGAAACGACGGTTGAAGCCGATCTGCAGCGGGACGCCGGCGGCGGAGACGGCCGACAGCCCTCGATCGACCTCGGCCAGGTCGAGCGAGATCGGCTTCTCGCACAGGATCGCCTTGCCGGCCTCGGCAGCCGCCACCATCACGTCGACATGGGTGTCGGTGCTGGTCGCGATGCACACCGCTTCGACGGCGTCGTCGCTCAGCACCTCGTCGAGGGATCGGGCGTGACGAGCACCGAGTTGGTCGGCGACGGCGGCTGCGGCGTCGTCGACCACGTCCTGGACGGCGACCAGTTCGGTGGACTCCACGGACCGGGCAACGAGCTCGGCATGCATGCGGCCGATCCGGCCGGTGCCCAGGATCGCGACGCGCAGCGGATCGCTCACGTGCGGGCCGCCACGAATCCGTCCAGCTCTTCCACCGAGGGCATGGCGTCGGCACAGGTCAGCTTGGTCGCCACGTAGGCGCCGGCGGCATTGGCCAGCCGGGCCGCGGCGGGCAGATCCCACCCGGAGAGCAGGCCGTGGCACAACACGCCTCCGAAGGCGTCGCCGGCGCCCAGGCCGCACACGACCTCGACGGGGAAGGGGTCGATCCACTGGCGGGTTCCGTCCACGGTGGCGACGAACACGCCGTCACCTCCCTGCTTGACGATGGCCGCCTCCAGACCGTGTGCCAGGAGGCGATCGGCCGCCTCGCCCGGGTCGGTGGTCCCCACCGCCACCTCGCACTCTGCCCGGTTGCCGATCGCCATCGTCACCGTGTCGAGCACCGGCTGCAGCTCGGCGTGGGCCTGTTCGGGCGACTCCCAGAACATGGGGCGCCAGTCGAGGTCGAGGATGGTGTGGCGGGCACGGCCGCGGGCGGCGAGGAGCTCGAGCACCGTCGTGCGGCTCGGCTCGAAGGCGAACCGGGACGCCGGGATCCAGAGGATCGGCACGTCCCGGACGAGGTCGAGGTCGACATCGGACGTGGTGATGTTCATGTCGGGTGCCCGCGGCTCGCGATAGAAGAAGATCGTCGGGTCCTCGGGCGGGTCGAGCTCCGCGAAGGCGAGGGGCGTGAGCAGTCCGTCGTCGGTGCCGACGAAGCGGGTGTCCACCCCGAACCCCGTCAAGGCGTGACGCACGTAATCGCCGAACTGGTCGTTGCCCACCCGGGTGAAGACGGCCGCGTGCCGGCCCATGCGGGCGGCCGCCACGGCGACGTTGGTGGCCGTGCCACCGATCGACTTGCGGTACGTCTGCACGTCCCGGGTCGGCGTGTCGAGCTGCTCGGCATAGAGGTCGACGCTGATCCGACCCACCGTGAGGACCTCGATCGGGCCATCGGCCCCGTGCGTCGTCATGTCGTCCCTTCAGGGCGCTCGTCGGCAGATCGGCCGGTCGAGACGCGCAGTCGCGTCAACGGCGGATCGGCGGGCGACTCACTCCGAGTCACCGACCGTCGACTCGAGCGTGTACTGCTCGGCGTCGTAGAGGTGCCTGCCGAGCTCGATGATGCGCCCGTTGCGATCGCGCATCACCCGCACGACGGTGACGAGCGGATCGCCCTCGCTCAACGACAGGGCCTCGGCTTCCGAGCGGTCGGCAGCCTTGGCTCCCTGGGACAACGAGGCGGGCCCGGGCTCCACGCCAAGCGAGGCGAGCCGGTCGTAGAGGCTCCCCGACTCGAGCTGGGCCGTCGTGATCTCTCCACCGGTGCCCACCGTCAGCCAGTTCCGCAGGAGTGCGAACGGCCGGCCGGCCGACAGGCGAACTCGCTCGACCGCCAGGACGGGAGTGCCCGCCTGGACGCCGAGGTCGGCAGCCACGTCACCTTCGGCCGGGACGGTCTCACAGCGGATCACCCGAGTCGAAGGAGCCTGGCCTGCTTCGACCATCGAGGCATACAGGCTGCCGGCGTCGGTGCGGCGGCTGACCCGCTCACCGAGGTCCTGGAGCTCCTCGGCGACGTCTTCGGCCACCTCGCGCAGGTGCTCGTCGGCGTCACCCGACGCCACTGCCTGGCTCAGCTCGTGCTGGAGCGCCTCCAGCTCGGCGCCGCCCGCCATCAGCTGGGTCAGTTCGGCCTGCGTCAGCTCGTCCTTGGCGAAGTCGCCGAGCGACTGCCCGCGGTTGAGGATCATGAACCGGTCACCGACCGGCCAGGCATGGTTGGGATTGTGGGTGATGAAGATCACGCCCAGCCCCCGGTTGCGCGCCTCGACGATATAGCGGAGCACGACGCCGGACTGCTTGACCCCGAGCGCCGAGGTCGGCTCGTCGAGGATCAGCACCTTGGCGCCGAAGTAGGCCGCCCGGGCGATGGCAACCGACTGGCGCTCGCCGCCAGAGAGCGTGCCCACCGACTGCTCGGTGTCGCGGATGTCGATGCCCATCTTGCCCATCTCCTCCTTGGCGATGAGCGCCGCCTTCTCCTTGTCGATGACCTTGATCGGACCGAGGCGACGCGTCGGCTCGGCGCCGAGGAAGAAGTTCCTCCACACCGACATCAGCGGCACCATGGCCAGGTCCTGGTACACGGTGGCGATCCCGCGGGCCAGGGCATCACGTGGTGAGTCGAACATCACCTCTTGACCCTCGACGAACAGCTGCCCCTCGGACTGCTGGTGGGCGCCGGCCAGGATCTTGATGAAGGTCGACTTGCCTGCCCCGTTGTCACCGAGGACACAGGTGACGGCCCCCGCCCGGACCGACGTCGTGATGTCGCGCAGGGCGATGATGTTGCCGTAGTACTTCGAGACGTTCTTGATCTCGAGCAGTGGGGTGTCGCTCATCGTGATGCCTCCGCTCGGCCCCGTACGTAGTTGTTGACCAGCACCGCCAGGAGCAAGATCACCCCGACGAAGAGGAACCGCCAGTCGGAGTTCCAACCCGAGAACGGGATGCCCTGGAACGACATCGCCATGATGATCGCGCCGATGGCCGCACCCGACGTCGAGCCGTAGCCGCCCGTCAGCAGATTGCCGCCTACCACGGCGGCGATGATGTAGAAGAACTCCAGCCCGTCGCCGGTGTTCGCCTGCACCGAGTTCAGGCGGAACGCCACGAGGAGGCCGACCAGCCAGGCAGCCGCCGAGACGGTCATGAACAGCTGGGTCTTCGTCCTGGCGGCCGGCACGCCGACTTGTCTCGCCGCGTCGGCGTTGCCACCGACGGCGAACGTCCAGCTCCCGAACTTCGTCCGGGTCAGCACCCAGGTGGCCGCGGCAGCGAAGAGGAAGAAGTACAGCACGGAGATCCGATACGTGATGACCGCAGGCGACGCCTCGACCTCGGCAGCGGTCGACCACAGCAAGCGGATGGCGACGGCCACGACCACCAGGCCGATGCCGATGGTGGAGAGCAGCCGGCCGAGTCGGTCGCCGGCGTCATCGGCGTAGCGGCGCTGCGTGAACATGTACCGCACGACCCCGGTGATCAACAGCAGCAACGCGGCCAGCATCATCCAGGCGAAGAACTCCGCTCGGAACTTGCGCGAGGCTGCCTCGGCCTGCACGACGAAGCCCACCCCCGCCACCACGATGGCGGTCAGCACGGTCACCGCCATCGTCGTCACTGGCGAGCCCTCCGCCCGGCGGGCAGCGGTGAGCAACGCGATGACGCCGAGGATGACCAGCCCGGCGAAGAGGATCGCCCGCAACCCTTGCACCGTCAGCAGGAACCCGATCTCGGTCTCCGACGTCGAGTCGAGCACCAGGCCGGCGACGACGCCGAGCACGACGAGGCCGATGCCGATGCCAGTTCTCCGCCCGACGTCGCCCCCGAACGACAGCGATCCGCGATCGGAGCCGGAGCCCTCGAACCGCCAGCGGCTGTAGCCGTACACGCCGACGAGGGCGCCGAGCGCCACGATGATCGAGCCGGTCCAGTTGGCACCGGTGCCGTCCGAGTTGGCCAGCATGATGACGCCACCGATCGTTCCCGCCAGCCCGAGCACGAAGATCGGCAAGGCGGAACCGGAGGTCTCCGGGCGCCGCACGAGGCTGAGGTGCAGCAGCCCGAGCACCAGGGCCACGCCTCCGGCGAGCGCCAGTACGGCGAACACGACGTTGCGGCCCCCGAGGAACTCCTCCCAGAGGTGGTCGTTGCGAATCCACACCGAGCCGAAGATGTTGGCCCAGAAGTCGAAGTCGGGGGCGTCGTTGAGACCCTCGACGATCACCTTGTCGGTGAAGAGCTTGGCGAATCCGAGCTTGGCGCCCCGCAGCACGAAGAAGGTGCCGAGGGTGACGATGAAGCTCGGGAGCCTGGTGCGTTCGACGATGGTGCCGTTCACCCAGCCCACGCCCAGTGCGAACGCCAGCGTGAGCGGGATGGCGATCGACAGGGGCAACCCGGCTCCGCCGAATTCTCCCGGTTCCTTGACCAGGAGCACGACCAGCATGCCGGTGGCGCCGGTCATGGCGCCCGAGCTCAGGTCGAACTCGCCGCCGATCATCAGGAGGGCGACCGCCACCGCCATGATGCCCAGCCCGGCGCTCACATCGAGGTAGTTGTTCGTGCCGGCCGTGGTGCCGAAGACGTCGCCGACGCCCCAGAAGAAGATCCAGATGGAGGCGGCTCCGATGAGACCGCCGATCTCGGGACGGGTCAGGAGCTTCTGGATCGGGCCTCGGTAGGCGAGTCGCTCGTCGGGAGCCGGTGCCGGTGCTGCCGCTTCCTCAACCGTGGTTGCCATCAGCTACCTCCTGTCCCATCCGTGCTCCTCCACCAGGGTCGTCGAGTGTATCGATCGCGACTGCAGCGCGCTCGGGAGAGCACGTTCTGTTGGAACGTTCCATCTTGAGTACTGGGTACTGAGTACTGAGTACTGAGTACGGGGTACCGGGTACCGGTACCCACAACGAAGAGGGCCGGCGCATGGCGCCGGCCCTCTCGAGTCGTATCTGTCTGGCTGTGCCTAGCGAGTGCCCTGCGACACCAGCTCGGCGACCTCACCGACGTTGTCGGTCGTGACGAAGCCAGGACCGGTGTTGACCGGCAGGCCACCACCGACCGTGTTCAGGTTGGTGACGTTCAGGTACAGGATCACGATGGTCAGGTACCCCTGCAGGTACTGCTGCTGATCGATCGTGAAGTTGATGTCGCCTGCCTCGATGGCCGAGATGACGTCCTCGGAGATGTCCACACCGCCGACGAAGCAGTCACGCCCCGCCTGCTCGCAGGCTGCCACGGCGCTGACCGCCACGTTCGGACCGACGCCGAAGACGGCGTTGATGTCCGGGTCGGCCTGGAGCGCCGCCGCGATGTTGTTGATCTGCGTCTCACGCTCGGCGTCGCCACCCACGAACTGGGTGTCGACATCGCCGCTGAACGTCTGGCTCAGACCCTCACAACGCTCTTCGAGACCCACGTTGCCCTGCTCCTGCTGGGCACACAGCACCTTGGTGGCGCCGAGGTCGTTGAAGAAGTTGCCCGCACCCTGGCCGGCGTTGATCTCGCTCTGGCCGACGTGGGTGATGGCACCGAGGTCGCCGTACTGGTCCACGCCCGAGTTGAGGGTCACGACCGGGATGCCGGCGGCAACCGCAGCCTCGACCTCCGGCCCGAGGGCCTCGGGGTTGGCCAGCGACACGCCGATGCCGTTGGAGCCGGCGGCCACGGCGGCCTGCATGTCCTGGACCTGCTTCTCGGGATCGTTGACCGATGGGCTCCAGACGCACTCCACGCCGAGCGCGGCACACGCGTCCTCCATGCCCTTCTTCACGACCGACCAGAACACACCGTCATCCGAGTGGGTGACCATGTGGAAGGTCAGGTCGCTGCTCTGGACCGGGTCGACGGCGTCCGTGGTGGCGGACGTGTCGGCGGCGGTCGTGCTGGTGTCGTCGACCGAGCCGTCGTCACCGCCACACGCGGCTACGACGAGCGCGAAGACGGCCAGCAGGGTCAACCAACGCATTCTCTTCATTCTCAGCCCTCCTCAAGGGTTGATCGTTCGATCCCTTGCGCCAGGCGCGGAATCGGGGCCGAAGCGTATTCGATTCCGTCCCGGGTGGGCGAGTCGGTTCGGGCGAACGCGAAGCGCACCACGGGGCCTGGAGATGCAGAGATCCGGGACCGGGAACCGTCGGGCACGCCAAGGGGAGCGTGCGCAGCACGTCCTCCAGCCTGCCCGCCGTCTGTCTGGATCGACACCATTCAGAGAGTTCCCGCCTCGACGTTCCACGAGCGGTCTGCTCGTCGTTTGGAACGTTCTAACGAAGTTACCCGATGAGAAACGGGCGCTGCAACTAGTCCCGTGCGGCAAGGGTTGGAGCGTTCCACAGGGCTCGGCCCGCTACGACGGCGTCCCCGGCCCCGCCGGGCGGGCTGGAACTAGCATCGAGGCACCGACACGAGGAGCGCCGATGTACGAGCCGACCGCTGCGGACAAGTTCACGTTCGGCCTCTGGACCGTCGGGCACCCGGGACACGATCCATTCGGCGAGCCAACCCGCGAAGCGAAGACGCCGGTGGAGCTGGTCGAGTTGCTGGCCGAGGTCGGCGCCTACGGCGTCAACTTCCACGACAACGACCTCGTGCCCATCGATGCCACCTGGGCCGAGCGTGAGCAGATCGTCAAGGAGTTCAGGGCGGCGCTCGAGCGCACCGGCCTCGTGGTCCCCATGGCGACCACCAACCTGTTCAAGGACCCGGTGTTCCGGGACGGCGCCTTCACGGCCAACGATCCCCAGGTGCGCGCCTACGCGCTCCAGAAGACCATGCGCGCCATCGACCTGGGGGTCGAGTGCGGCGCCACGACGTACGTGTTCTGGGGCGGACGCGAGGGCGTGGACACGGACGTGTCGAAGGACGCAATGGAGGCAGGCCGCCGCTTCCGGGAGGCGCTCAACTACCTCACTGCCTACGTGAAGGACCAGGGATACGACCTCCGATTCGCCCTCGAGTCGAAGCCCAACGAGCCGCGCGCCGACATCTACCTGGCCACGACCGGGGCGATGCTCGCGTTCATCGAGACGCTGGACGATCCCGACATGGTCGGGGTGAACCCCGAGGTGGCCCACGAGCACATGGCCGGCCTGAACTTCATGCACCACGTGGCGCAGGCGCTCGACATGGGCAAGCTCTTCCACATCGATCTGAATGACCAGACGCCTGGACGTTACGACCAGGATCTCCGCTTCGGCTCGGTCAACATCAAGGCGGCGTTCTTCCTCGTGAAGCTGCTCGAAGACGAGGGCTACGACGGCTCACGGCACTTCGACGCCCACGCCTACCGGACGTCGAACTACGAAGACGTGAAGGACTTCGCTCGCGGGTGCATGCGCACCTATCTGATCCTGAGGGAGAAGGCGGCCCGCTGGAACGCCGATCCCGAGGTCGCAGCGCTGCTCGAAGAGATCCACGCCGACGACGGGGCGATGGACCAGCATCTGGGGCCGTACTCGCCCGCGGCGGCATCGGCCCTCAAGGACGTCGAGTTCGACCGGATGGCGCTCGGTCGGCGAGGCATGCCGTACGAGCGCCTCGACCAGCTGCTGATCGACCTGCTCCTCGGCGTCCGGTGACCGACGTCACCCTCGGACGGTTCGAGCTCCGCCTGGCGGAGGGGTACGGGCCGCGGGTGCTGGGTCTTCGATCCGACGGCGGGCCGCAGCTCTTCGCCGAGCTCGGGGACATGACCCTGCCCCACCCCCGCGAGCCCTACCTGCTGGGCGGCGGGCATCGCCTGTGGGTCGGCCCCGAAGAGCCCGACCTGACCTATTGGCCGGAGTCCGGTCCGGCGATCATCGAGGAAGGCCCGCCGCTGGTCGTCCGCGGGCCGGAGGGCGGACCCGTCGCCAAAGCGATCGCCGTCGAGGAGGTCGGCGACGCCCTGGTGGTGACGCACACGGTGACGAACCGATCGGACGGCTCGATGACCGTGGCGCCCTGGGCGATCACCCAGCTGGTTCCCGGGGGCGAGGCGGTGATGGCGGTCGGCGCACCTGGCAACGGGTACCAGGCCGAGAACGTCCTGGTCACCTGGCCCTACACGCAGCTCGACGATCCCGGCCTGCGGCTCGGTGGGAACACGGCTCGTCTCTCGGGCAGCCGCTCCAGCCCGATCAAGATCGGCACGCCGGCCGAGGGGCGGGCGCTGGCCTACGCCGTGGACGGCTGGGTGTTCACCAAGGCCGCCGCGCCGAGCGAAGGCCGGCACGTCGATCGGGGCGCCACCGCCCAGATCTATGCCAATCATGCATTCGTCGAGCTCGAGACGCTCGGCCCCCTGGTCGACCTCGGCGCCGGGGCGTCGGCCGAGCATCGCGAGGTGTGGCGAGTGTTCCGCCTCGACGGCTCGGTGGACGAGCTGGCGGGGCGTCTCACCGACCTCGGGTGGCCGCCGTGAGCCTGGTCCTCGGCATCGACACGTCGACCACGGCCACCAAGGCGATCCTGGTCGACGCTGAGGGGACGGTGGTGGCGACCGGCGCGGCCGAATACGGCTACGACACGCCGCGTCCTCTCTGGAGCGAGCAGGATCCGGCGAGCTGGGTCGCCGCCACGGAGCACGCGGTGGCGCAGGCCCTGCGAGCGGCCGGGGTCGACGGAGGCCAGGTCGAGGCCGTCGGGCTCACGGGCCAGATGCACGGGTTGGTGTTGCTCGACGAGCGTGATCGCGTCGTGCGCCCGGCCATCCTCTGGAACGACCAGCGCACCGGAGCCGAGTGCGACGAGATTCGGGACCGGGTGGGGCGCGACCGTCTCATCGAGGTCACCGGCAACGACGCTCTGACCGGCTTCACCGCCCCGAAGTTGCTGTGGGTGCGGAATCACGAGCCCGAGCACTACCGGCGGGCGGCTGCGGTGCTGCTGCCGAAGGACCATGTCCGGCTGGCCCTCACCGGTGAGCACGCCACCGACGCCGCTGGAGGCTCCGGCACGGTGCTGTTCGACCTCGGCGCCAGGACGTGGTCCCCCGAGATCCTCGACCTGCTCGACCTCCCGGCCGAGTGGTTTCCGCCCGTGCACGAGGGACCGGCGGTCACGGGGGCGGTGAGCGCGGCGGCCGCCGAGGCCACCGGGCTGCGCGAGGGCACGCCGGTGGTCGCCGGTGGCGGCGATCAGGCGGCGGCCGCGGTGGGGGTGGGTGCGGTCGCCTCCGGCACGCTGAGCCTGTCGCTCGGCACCTCGGGCGTCGTGTTCGCGCCGACCGACGCCAAGGCCGTCGAGCCGAACGGCCGGCTGCACGCGTTCTGTCATGCGGTCCCCGGCCGCTGGCACCTCATGGGCGTGATGCTCTCGGCAGCCGGGAGCCTGCGGTGGTTTCGCGACACCTTCATGCCGGATGCCTCGTTCGACGAAGTCACCGCCAGGGCGGCCGCGGCGCCACCGGGCGCCGATGGCCTTCTGTTCCTGCCCTACCTCACCGGCGAGCGCACGCCACACCCCGACCCGCTCGCACGAGGCGCCTTCGTCGGCCTGACGGTCCGCCACGAGCTCGCACATCTGGCGCGGGCGGTGCTCGAAGGAGTGGCGTTCGGCCTGCGCGATGCGCTGCACCTGGTGAAGTCGGCCGCTCCCGCCGTCGAGGCGGTGCACGTGACCGGGGGTGGAGCTCGCTCGGCCGTGTGGCGCCAGATCGTCGCCGACATCCTCGAGGAGCCGCTCATGACCGTCGACGCCGGCGAGGGCGCCGCCTACGGCGCCGCCATTCTCGCCGCGGTGGGAGCGGGCTGGGCGCCTTCGGTCGAGCAGCAAGTCGCAGCATGGGTCGAGCCCCGTCCCGCCGAGACGCCGTCGGGGTCGTGGGACGTCGAAGCCGCTCACGGGCGCTACCGCGAGCTGTACCCGGCGCTGGCCTCGTCGTTCGCCGCCGCCGGGGGAGCGGAGGCGTGAGCAGGCCGTAGAGTCGCAGGTCATGGAGTCCCTCGACCCCGACCTCAACCCGGCCCCCTCGGTGGAGTTCGCCTTCGTCGCCGATGCGGTGCAGGCGGTTGGCGGGAAGCTGTACGTCATCGGCGGCGGTTGGGACACGCTCTACGTCAGGGGATTCCCGGCCCGGCACCCCACGATGGGCATCGGCATCCGCATCCGCGTGCCGTGGTCGAACATCGAGGAGTTCCGGCTCTCCGTCGACCTGGTCGACGAGGACGGGACGAGCCTGTTCCGGGGCCGCACCCTCGCCCAGACGATCAAGATCAACCGGCCCTCCTCGATGCCGGCCGGGAGTGACATGGGCATCGTGCGCGCCTTCACGTTCAACAACCTGGCCTTCCCGAAGGAAGGCGGATACGCGTTCAGGATCCTCGTGGACGACGAGGAGGTCTCGCGCCTCCGCTTCCGCATCCGTCACCGACCGTCGGGAGAGCCCGATGGCTGAGCTACTCCCGATGTTCCCGCTCAACGCCGGGCTGATCCCCGGCGCCATCCTGCCGCTGCGCATCTTCGAGGATCGTTATCAGCAGATGCTGGACGATTGCCTCGACGCCGATCGCGAGTTCGGCGTGGTGCTGATCAGCCGGGGCTCAGAGGTGGGAGGCGGCGAGCAGCGATACGACGTGGGGACGGTGGTGAGCATCCTGGGTCTGCAGGAGCGCGAGGACGGGACCCGCATGGTGGTCGGACGTGGCACAGGACGGCTGCGGGTCGAGGAGTGGCTGGAGGACGATCCCTACCCGAGGGCGATGGTGGTCCGCCTGGAGGATCGAGGGGCGGTATCGGACGATGACCTCCGGCAACGACTCGACCGAGGCTTCGCCAGGGGCCTGGGGCTCCTGGCGGAGATGGGCGTGGACGTCGGGACCGCCCCCGAGCTGCCGGACGATGCGTCGGCGGCCGCCTTCATGGCCATCGCCGTGCTACCGATCGAGGCTCTCGACCGTCAGCGTCTGCTGGAGATGGACGATGTCGGAGAGCGGCTGGCGGCGGCGGTCGAAGTGATCGAGGACGCCAACGAGTTGCTCGCCGTCCAGCTGGGTGGCCAGTGACGTTCGCAGCGGTGATCTTCGACCTCGGCGGCGTCGTCTGCGAGTCGCCCCTGCACGTGATCGCCGAGTACGAACAGCACCACGGCCTTGCGCCCGGCACGATCAATCGCACCGTCGTCGCCTCGGGCGCCCAGGGTGCATGGGCGAGGCGCGAGCGCGGTGAGCTCGACCTCGCCTCCTTCTGTGCGGAGTTCGCCGCCGAGTGCGCAGCCCGCGGCGCCGTCGTGGACGTCGCCGCGCTGATGGACGAGATCGATCGGCGGGCGGTGCCGCGACCGGCGATGGTGCATGCGGTCCGGAGGGTGGCGGGCGCGGGGATGGCAGTGGCGGCGCTGACCAACAACTGGGTCCCCCTCTCCGACGAGGCGCTCACCGGGTTGTTCGACGTGGTCGTCGAGTCCTCGGTCGAAGGTGTGCGCAAGCCGGACCCGGCCATCTACACGATCGTGCTCGAGCGGCTCGGCGTCGCTCCCGACCGGGCGGTGTTCCTGGACGACATCGGGGCCAACCTCAAACCTGCCAGAGCGATGGGCATGACCACGATCAAGGTGTCCGATCCGGACGCCGCGCTGGCCGAGCTGTGGTCGGTGCTCGGGCTTCAGGACTGAAGGACGCTCCCGTCCGGCTCGATCGTCGTGGGTACACCGTCGACCAGCCGCCGATGATCGTCACCGATCACCACCAGCGGGCAGGAACGGTCCGGGTACAGCTCGGCGGCCACCACCACACCGACGTGCAGGATCGCGTCGAGTTGTCCCATCACGATGCCGGCGGGCGCCGTCCCGGCCCGCAGGCACTCGGTGAGCACCGCCGAGCCCCCTGACGAGCCCCGACCGTGGGGGATGACCAGGATCGAGCCGGTGATGGAGCGGCCGCATTGCGGGTGGTGCCGGTCGATCACTTCGCCGGTGGCCGGGTCGATGCCTCCCCAGAAGCTCAGCGGCTCCTCGAGCACCAACGCCGGGCCGATGGCGGCCCCGGGCACGTGGGGGACTCCGGCCACCCTCACTGCCAGCTCGATTCGTCGCGAACGACACGCCCCGCCACCGCCGACTCGACGCAATCGGCCGTCGTGCCGAACAGCGCGGTGACGCCGATGTTGCCGGGGGCGTAGTAGGCCCATTTCGCCGAGTCGCTCATCGCCACCCCGGCGCCGGTCTCGATGATCGGCGTGAGGTACGTGCACGTGTCGGTCACGAACTGGACGCCGCAGCGTTCCAGGGCGGCGACGTCCGGCGCCGCGGCGAGGGTGTCCCGGGCCGTGTTGACGTAGAGGGTGATCCGTTCGTGCACCGTCCGCCCGCCGAGCAGATCGGCGAGCCGGGCGATCTGGGCGACCGAGTAGTGGGGTGTGCCGAGGTTGACGGTCGTCAGGGTCTCGTCCGGGTCGGCCGTCGACAGGCTGTCGCGTGCCGCAGCCAGCGTCTCCGACGTCACGTGCACGTCGCGGGTTCGCGCGCCCCCGGTGGCAGCGACCATCGTCGGGGCCTCCGGTGTCACGCCGACCACATGGAACAACGGCACCGTGCCGGTGGTCGCGGCTCCCGCTCCGAGGAGCTTCAGTTGGTCCTCGGTGGCCTCGTCGATCCCGGTGATGACGGGAATCTCGCGACCCACATCCCGGCCGATGGCGATCCCCAGCACGGCGAAGAAATGATCGGAGCGGCGCAGGGTCGGCGAGATGCTCCCCACGTCGTAGTGGACGGAGGCCCGGCGGTGCTCGTCGAGGTACATGCCGTACTCCGGGGCCCTCCCCGTGATGGCGACGGCGATGTCGATGAAGTCGCCGAACCGTTCGGTGCGCGCCCCGAGGACGCTGTTGGCGAACACGATGGCGTTGGACTCCGCCCAGGCGATCCGTTCGCCGAAGCCCGGTCGCTCGGGCAGCTGATACGGCGCGCACGTCCAGGTCGGCAGGCAACCCATGTCCTCGTACGCCTGCATGGTCTGACGGGCATGGCGGCGGATGGTGTCATCTCCCCGAAACAACTCCGGGTGGAGCAGGTCGAGCGACGAGACGTTGAGGGTGGTGCGGACGCGGACCCGGCCGCCCAGGTCACGGAGGCGCGCCGCGTAGTCGAGCGACGCGCGTCCGACGTAGAGCGTGCCGTCGATGTGGGCGCTGGAGATGTCGATGAGCCGGCTGGCCCCGTTGGCCGTGGCCAGCGCAGTGACGATGCGCATCGCCATGGCGGCGGCTGCTCCCTCCTCGCCGGCGAGCAGATCCCGGTCGCCGGCGGTCAGGTCGAGCGGCATCAGATGAAGAACCCCTCGGGCACCACCCGGCCGCCTGCGAAGCGGCTCGCGGCGAGCGGGGTCAGGTCGAAGGTGGTCGGCAGGTCGAGGGCCAGCTGCGCCAGATGCTCGCCGACGACCGGGCCCTGCTGGAACCCGTGGCCGCTGAAGCCGGTCGCGTAGTGCAGCCCCGCCACCTCCTCCGCCGTCCCGACCATGGCGTTGTGATCGGGGCTGACCTCGTAGTAGCCCCACCAGCCCGGCCGGATCTCCAGCTCGAGCATCGAGGGTGCCCGGTGCCCGACCACGGTGGCCATGCCGTCGAGCGTGTCCTGGCGGCCGCCGAACAGCAGGCCATCTCCCTCGCGGTGGAAGTAGAAGCCGGTGGCGAAGTCGATGACGTTGGGCAGCTCGTACGGGAAGCCGTCGGGGCCCTCGGTGAGCCACACGTGGCGCTTCTCGGCCTTCACGGGGAGCTCGAGGCCCAGGGGACGTGCGAGCTCGGCGCTCCACACCCCGGCGGTCAGGACCACCTGGCGGACCGAGACGACGCCCCGGTCGGTGGTCACCGATTGCACGGCTCCGTCCTCGGCGTCGATCGTGCGCACCGTGCACCCCTGGACGACGCGACCGCCCCGTTCGCTCGCCGCCCTGGCGTAGCCCTGCGCCACCGCTTCGGGCGTGCAATAGCCGTCGGTCGGGCAGTAAGTGGCGGCCGCCACGTCGTCGAGGTGCAACCCCGGCACCAGACCTTCGATCTCCTCCGGATCGAGGACCTCGGTCGGGACGCCGTGGCGGCGCTGGAGGTCCACGGCCTGTTCGAACATCGCCACTTCGTCGTCGAGCAGCAGGAAGAGGTAGCCCCACTGCTTGAAGTCGATGTCGATCCCGAACTCGTCCTCGAACCTCGTCAGCCGGGCGATGTTCTCGATCGCCATGCGCACGTTGAGCTCGTCGGCGAACTGGGCGCGGAACCCGCCGGCGGCCTTGCTGGTCGAGCCGGCGGCGATCGTCTCCTTCTCGATCAGCACGACATCGGCGCCGAGATCGGCCAGGTGATAGGCGGCCGACGTCCCCATGACCCCGGCACCGACCACTGCGATGTCCGCGCCGGCGGGGAGCTCTGCCATGGGCGGGGATGGTAGGGGTCGGATGCCCGGTCAGCTCCGCGCGGCCATGCCTATCCTGACCGCCCATGGCGCTGCCCCAGGCATTTCTCGACGACTACGACGAGCCGTTCGGCTTCATGGACTTCGCCTCGGTCGGCACCATGTCGAAAGTGGCCCGACGGCGCCTCGAGCAGTCGATCGAGCTGATGTCCGGCGCCGGCGGCAAGCTGGTGCCGGTGCTGCTCGAGCAGTTCGAGGCGACCAAGGCGCTCACGGCCGAGCTGATCGGCACGGATCCCGAGCATGTGGCGCTGGTGTCCAGCACCTCGGCGGGCCTGTTCGCCATGGCCTTCGGCCTGCCGAGGGGCAACGTCGTCGTGCCGGCGACCGATTTCCCGGCCAACAAGTACCCGTGGATCCGAGCGGCTGACGAGGGTCGCATCGAGCTCCGGTGGGTGTCGGCGCCCGGCGACCGGTACACGCCCGAGGTCTTCGCAGACGCGATCGACGACGAAACGGTGGCGGTGGCCATCAGCCACGTCGACTACCGGACCGGCTACCGGATCGATGTCGAGGGCCTGCGCCGGGTCACCGGTGACGCCCTGGTGATCGTCGATGCGGTGCAGTCGCTCGGCGCCCTCCAGTCGCCGATGGCGCACGCCGACGTGCTCGTGGCGGGCGGGCAGAAGTGGCTGCGATCCGGCATCGGCGTGGCCGTCATGGCGATGTCGGACCGGGCGCTCGACCGCGTGGATCCGACCCTCAGTGGCTGGCTGGGCGTGGACGATCCGTTCGGCCTCGAGGAGCCGCATCCCCATCCCATCCTCTCGTCTCCTGACCGCTATCTGATGGGATCGCCTCCCATCAACGCGTCGGCGGGCCTGCGAGGGTCGCTGGAGTCGCTGAGGAAAGCCGATCCGGCCGATGTCGAGGCGGCGGTGCTCGATCGAGCGATGGCCGTCGAGGAGGAGGTGCGAGCCTCGGGTGGCGAGGTGCTGTGCTCGTGGGAGGGTGACGAGCGGAGCGGCATCCTCACCTTCCGGCTGCCGGACGAGCCATCGAGCGAGACCAACGCCCGGCTGCAGGACGCCGGGTTCGTGCTCACCGACCGCAACGGCTGGCTGCGGGCTGCGCCGCACGCCACCACGGACCCCGAGGCGCCGGCGGCGCTGGGCAAGGTGTTGCGCGACCGCAGCGGATAGGGCCGGCTCAGCCCAGCCGGTCGAGCAGCTCGATGCCGGGTACCGGCTTGCCGAGGTGGTATCCCTGGGCGCGGACACACCCGAGGGCCAGCAGCGCCTCGGCCTGGTGCTCGTGCTCGATGCCCTCGGCGACCACGGTCAGGTCCAGCATGGCCCCGAGGCGGATGATCGACTCGACGATGGCGGTGTCGCCGCTGTCGATGCCGACGCCTGCGACGAAGCTGCGATCGATCTTGAGCACGTCGATCGGGAGCGTCTTCAGATAGGACATCGAGTTGAAGCCGGTCCCGAAGTCGTCGACGGCCAGCCGCACGCCCAGATCCTTGAGCCGGCGCAGCGTGATCAGCGATTCGTCGAGGTCGTCGAGCAGGTGGGACTCCGTGACCTCGAGGCAGACCTGGTCCGGCTCGATCTCGTTGTCGGCGAGTGCCTCTCGAACGTCGATCACGATCGTGTCGTCCATGAGCTGGGTGGCGGACAGGTTGACCCGGATCGTGCGATCGCCGCCGGTGCGGTCCCAGCCGTTGGCATGGGCGAACGCCTGGCCCAACACCCACGTACCCAAGCGGCTGGCCAGGCCGGTGTCCTCGACCACGTCGATGAACTCGGAGGCGGCCAGCAGCCCATGGTCGGGATGACGCCAGCGCACGAGAGCCTCGGCACCGAGCACCTGGCGGGTCCGCAGATCGACCTCCGGCTGGTAGTGGACTTCGAGCTGGCGGTGCTCGAACGCCCGCCGCACGCCGGCCTCCAGCTCGAGTCGGGCGGCACTGGGGAGGGCATCGGCGGCGGATGCCAGCGACATGCGGCCCGCTCCGCCGGCCTTGGCGGTCCTGGCCGCAGATGCCGCTCGCCGGACGAGGTCTTCGGGGTCACGATCCTGCTCGTCGCGCATCGCCACACCGGCGCTGGCGGTGACGACGACCTCCTGATCACCGATGCGGATCGGGAGCGCCAGATACTCGATCAGGCGGCCGGCCACCTCGGTGGCGCTGTGCACGTTGACCGGGGCGGCCAGGAGGATCAGGAACTCGTCGGATCCGAGGCGCGCCACCTGGTCGGTGACCCGGAGGCGGGCCATGAGGCGCAGTGCGATCGTGCGCAGCACCGTGTCACCGGCGCCATAGCCCAGGGAGTGGTTGACGTGGCTGAAGCGATCGAGGTCGATGACCACGGCTGCCCCGAGGCCGATGGCGGGCATCTCGTCGGAGTCGAGGGCGTCGAAGACCGAGCGGCGGTCGAACAACCCGGTGAGCGGGTCGCGGGCAGCATGGGATGGAATCGAGAATGCGAAGCGGCGCACTCAATCCTGACCTGTGTCGTCCCAGCCCGACGGCGGTTCCGCCTCTCCCAGACGACAGGTTACTGCCAGGTTCTGGACGTGCCATGAGCCGCACGACCTATTTGGGGGGCCGCTGCGGGCAGTACTGAGTACCAAGTACTCGGTACTCAGTACCTCGCTCAGCGAAGCTGAGCGACCATGGCCTCGTCGATGCGTTCCTTGGCCCGCGCTGCGTACTCGGCCTCGATCTCGTAGCCGACGAAGTGCCGTCCGGTCTGGATGGCCGCCACCGCGGTCGTGCCTGAGCCGAGGAACGGGTCCAACACCAGGTCCTCCTCGAAGGTGTAGAGCTCGATGAACCGACGCGGCAGGTCGATCGGGAACGGTGCGGGGTGCCCGGCGCGGGTCGCCGACTCGGTCGGCATCTCCCAGATCGACAACGTCCCCGCCATGAACTCCTCGGCGGTGATCGTCGACGTCCCCCTCGTCACCCGGTCGAACCGGCCCTTGGAGAAGACCAGGCAGTACTCGTGGATGTCGCGCACGACGGGGTTGGTGGCTGAGCGCCACGAGCCCCAGGCGCAGCTGCCGGAGGCCCCTCTGGCCTTCTGCCAGATGATCTCGCCCCGCATGTGGAAGCCGATGTCGTGCATCTGGGCGGTGACGAGGTGGGAGAGCGGGATGTAGGGGCGGCGGCCCAGGTTGGCGACGTTGATCACCGCTCGCCCGCCCGGCTGGAGCACCCGGTGGGTCTCGGTGAACACCCGGTGGAGCAGCTCGAGGTACTCCTCGAAGGTGATGTCGGAGTCGTAGTCCTTGCCCACGTGGTACGGCGGCGACGTCACCATCAGGGCCACGGACGCATCGGGGAGCTCGTGCATGTCCTCGGCGGTGTGCAGGTACACCTCGTCGACCACGTCGGGGTGGGAGACCTCCTTGTCGGTGGTCTCCTCGATCGTCACCAGACCCCTCGAGTAGTAGCCGGAGGAGTCGTGACCTTCCCGTTTCCCGGCGCCGAACGCCGAGGTCTTGGTGCCCATGTTGTGGATAACTCTACGGACGGAGCGCCAACCCACAAGGAACCCGAGGATCCGCAACGCGCCGTTCACATGCGTGCAACACGGTGTCACACGGCAGCAACCAGCGCGAAACATGCGTGCCGGAGACTCCCGCCGTTCCGTTGGGAAGGAGACCGACGATGTCGGCTGGCGACATTGCCTGGGTGATCGTGAGCAGCGCGCTCGTGCTGTTCATGACACCGGGCCTGGCACTGTTCTACGGCGGCATGGTGCGCGCCAAGAACGTGCTCAACATGCTGATGATGAACTTCTTCACGATCTCGATCGTGACCGTGATCTGGGTGATCGTCGGTTTCTCGCTGGCGTTCGGCGACGGAGGCGGCGGGTTCATCGGCGACTTCGACTACCTGGGCCTCGACGGTCTGGTGGGTGAGGATCTGCTCGGCGCCATGTTCCAGATGACGTTCGCCATCATCACCCCGGCGCTGATCTCCGGCGCGGTCGCCGGCCGGATGAAGTTCTCCGCCTGGGTCATGTTCACGGGTCTGTGGGCGCTCATCGTGTACCCGATCGTGGCCCACTGGGCGTGGGCCGGATGGCTCGGCGACCTCGGGGCCATCGACTTCGCCGGCGGCCTGGTGGTGCACATCAACGCCGGCATCGCCGCGCTGGCGCTGGTGCTCGTGCTCGGTCCCCGGATCGGCTTCGGGCGGACCGCCTTCCGACCCCACTCCTTGCCCCTGACCCTGCTGGGGACCGGCATCCTGTGGTTCGGGTGGTTCGGTTTCAACGCCGGCTCGGCCCTGGCGGCCGACGGCCTGGCCATCAACGCCCTGATCACGACCCAGATCGGAGCGGCCACCGGCGCCCTCGCCTGGGTGGTTGCCGAATGGCGCAAGAGCGGAGCCCCGACGACGCTCGGCGCCGCGTCAGGCGCGGTCGCCGGGCTGGTGGCGATCACCCCGGCGGCGGGCTTCGTGGGCCCGATCGGCGCCTTCGCCTTCGGCCTCGTGGCCGGGTACGTCTGCTACAAGGCCGTCAGCCTGAAGTTCCGGTTCGGCTGGGACGACTCGCTCGACGTCGTCGGGGTGCATCTCGTCGGGGGCATCGTCGGGTCGCTGTTGCTCGGCGTGCTGGCCGAGGAGGCGGTCGGCGGTGTCGACGGGCTGCTCTACGGCAACGGTCCGCTGCTGTGGTACCAGTTCGTGGGTGTGGTGGCGGTGATGGCGTTCTCGTTCGTCGCCACCTACCTCATCGCCAAGCTCGTCGACCGCACGATCGGGCTGCGAGCGGAGGCCGACGACGAGATCTCGGGCCTGGACATCTCGCTCCACGAGGAGCGCGGCTACGTCCTCACGGACGCCAACTGAAGGAGCGAGTGATGAAGCTGATGATCGCCTACATCAAGCCGTTCAAGCTGGACGACGTCAAGAGTGCGCTGAAGGCAGCCGGCGTGAACGGGCTGTCCGTGTCCGACATCTCCGGCTTCGGACGGCAATCCGGGCAGACCGAGATCTACCGCGGCGCCGAGTACGAGGTCGACTTCGTGCCGAAGCTGCGCCTGGAGTCGCTGCTGACCGACGAGCAAGCACCTGCGGCCGTGGAGGCGGTCCGCCAGGCAGCTCACACCGGAGAGATCGGTGATGGGAAGATCGCCTTGATCTCGATCGACGAGGTCGTCCGGATCCGCACGGGGGAGCGGGACGCCGACGCCCTCTAGGACTGCCCGATGACCGATCTGAAGTCCTTTCGTGAGGAGCGGATGGCGATCCAGGAGGGGCGGCCGGCCGATGACCGGCCGCCCCCCTGGCATCGCCTCTCCGCTGCGCTCGACGAGTCGCTGCTCGAGATGGCGGGCCCGCTGGTCGATCGGGTCGCCGTGTTCGCGGTCGGCGGCTACGGCCGCCGACAGCTGTGCCCGTCGTCCGACATCGACGTGATGCTGGTCCACGATGGCTCGGACGACGAGGCCATCAAGCAGTTCCTCCGTCGCCTGTGGGACACCGGGGAGCAGATCGGCCATGCGGTGCGAACCCCCGACGAGGTCGGCCAGGCCGTGTCCATCGTGGAGACCGCGTGTGCCCTGCTCGATTGGCGGGTCGTCGCCGGGCCGACGCCGTTGGTCGAGGCGGCGGACGCAGCGCTCCGCAAAGCTCTGCGAAGGAGGGCACGGGCGCTGCGGGCGGAGCTGCTCGGCGAGGAGCACTTGGTGCGTCGGGCCGAGCCGTTCTTCCTCCAGTTCGGAGACCTGAAGCGCGGGAGGGGAGCGCTCCGCACCGCACAACGGATCGGATGGCTGGAACGGCTGGCCGATGGAGCTGCGCCCGGCTCGCTCGACGAGCGTCTGGTCGACACGCTGCTCTGGGTCAGGACCGCGTTGCAGGCCACCGGGGGCGCCTCCGACGCGCTGGCCCAGGGATCGCTCGGGGCCATCGGACGTTGGCTGGAGAGGGAACCGGCGACGGTCGTGAGCGAGGTGGTCGAGGCGCGGCGGGCGATCGACCGGGCCATGAGCGAGCTGCTCGTGGCCGAGGCGAGGAGACCCCGCCGATCGGCACGGTCGAAGCCAATGGGGCCCGCACCGTCCGGGTTGGCCGTGGTGGCAGAGGCGGTGCTCGAGGGCCGCTCGTTCCTGGCGCCCGGACAGCTGGCTGCCGCCGATGCCGCCCCGCCAGTGGCGTGGTCCGACGCCGATCGGCGGGCCTGGCTCCGGATCATCGACGGCGGCGAGACGGGGAGGGCGTTGTTCGAACAAGTCCGCCGGAGGCCGTGGTTCGATGCGGCGGTCCCGGAGTTGCGCCACGTCGGTGCGCGGGCGCAGCTCGGGCCGCTGCACGAGCACTGCCTCGACGACCACCTGTGGCGAACCGTCCACGAGGTGCGGGCCATCACCAGTCCCGGCGCCGACGAGATGTGGACGGTCGAGGTGGCTCGCCAGCTCGGCGACATCGACGCTGTGCTGCTGGCCGGGTTCTTCCACGATGCCGGCAAGGGCCTCGGCGGCGATCACTCGGAGCGTGGAGCGGAGCTGGCCCGCAGCTTCGCTGGACGGCTGAGGCTGGGCGGCGCCGAGAGCCGGGCGATCGAGTCCGTCGTGCGCCATCACCTGCTGCTCCCCGAGGTCGCCACCAAGCGAGACATCGACGACCCGGGAGTGCTGGCGGAGGTTGCGGCTGTGATCGGCGACATCGAGGTGCTGCGGATGCTCTATCTGGTCACGGTCGCCGACGCTCGGGCCACCGGCCCCGCCGCCTGGTCCCCATGGCGGGCCACGCTCGTCCGGACCCTCTTCGCCCGGCTCTCCGAGCACCTCGACCGGGCATCGAGCACTCGGCCGCTCCACGACGAGCGCGTGGCCGAGGTGCTCGCCGCCGCCGGTCCCGAGCACCGCGACGTTGCCCGTCACCTCGCAGAGATGCCCGACTCCTACGTCATGGCGGTCGATCCCGATGCCGCCGTGCGTCACGCCCGCGAGGCCGACGCTCTCGGTGACGAGGAGGTTCGCCTCCTCGTGGACGATGAGACGGCGCCGGTGTCGGTGGCCGTCCTGAGTCGCGACCGGCCGGGCCTGCTGGCGATGGTGTCCGGCGTCCTGGCCGTCAACCTCGTATCGGTGCTGGAGGCCCGGCTGATGACCCGGTCGGATGGCGTGGCGATCGATCTCTTCACGGTGGCCGATGCGCTGAACCGCGACTCCATCGATGCGGAGCGCTGGACGCTCGTCGAGACATCGCTGCGCCGTGCCGTGATGGGTGAGCTGGATGTGGCGGCAGCCACGGTGGCCAAGGACGAGAGTTATCGCTCCAGGAACGGCGGTGAGACCTTCGAGCGACGCGCCACCCTTCGCCCTGGATCGGCCGACGGCGAGTGGGTGGTCGAGGTCCGAGTGCAGGATCGGCTCGGCGTGCTCCACGACATCGCCGCGGTGCTGGCCGAGGCCGGGCTCGACGTGCTGCTGGCGAAGATCGACACCCGCGGCAGCGTGGCCGCCGACGTGTTCTACTGCCGGGCGACGGCATCGTTCGACGAGCAGAGGACGAGGTCGTCACTCGAGGCGTTCGCCGCTGCCGATCTCGTGGCGACCTAGATCGAGGCGGCCTCTTCGAGGCGGCTGACCTGCCGCGCGACCGTCTCCAGGTCGCCCTCGAGCGGCACGTGGGCCACCTCGGGAACCGAGGACGGGAGGTCGGCGAGCCGATCGGGAGGCCCGACCCAGATCACGCGGGTGACGCCGGAGGCGCGTACGGCGTTCGCCCACCCGGCGAGCGTCGTCTCGGGGTCGTTGGCGAACGAGCGGGTGCGGTCGTCTTCGGCGGCGTCGACCACCATCACCGCACAGAAGCACCTCATGGCGGCACCCTCGACGTGCGAGGCATCGGAGACGTCGCCAGTGGCGACCTTGGTGCCGCGCTCTTTGAACTCGGTGGTGCGGTCCTCGTCGGAGATGAACACGCGGACCTCGACGGCCTCGGGGAGGAGCGCATCGACGATGGCATCCCCGGCGGGCGTGTCGGCCCCGATCACGATCACAGGCATGGGGA